>JAAZBR010000326.1 GCA_012513735.1 Clostridiales bacterium
GCCCGCGCCCGTATCCTGTCCGGCGAGTGGGATGTGTTTACCGGCCCTCTCTTCAACAGTGCGGGTGAGCAAGTGCTGGCCGATAACCAGAGGATGACCGATGGGGAAATCACCGGCGACCTGATGAAGGGCCTGCTGCTCAAGGGCATCGAGGTCAAGTAACGATACGCCATCTCAGGGGCTGTCGCATCAGTGTGTCTGGGCGGCAGCCCTTTCCTTTTACAGCTTGCATTTCTGTGCCCGCTTGGGCATAATCAAACCGCCTGACACCTTCTGTCAGCCCCTGTCATCACCTGCCTACGAAAGGATGCTGCATGACTGATACCCCTCTAGCCATCTCCCTGCGCGGGCTCACCAAGACCTTTGGAAAAGTCGTGGCCAACGACCATATCGATCTGGATGTCCGGACCGGAGAGATCCTGGCCCTACTGGGTGAAAACGGTTCGGGCAAGACCACGCTGATGAACATGCTGTCGGGCACTTATCAGCCTGATGAAGGTAGCATCTGGATTCGAGGCCGTCGGGTAAACATCCGCTCTCCCAGGGAGGCCATAGACCTGGGAATCGGCATGATCCATCAGCACTTTAAGCTGGTGGATGTGTTCACCGCCAGGGAAAACATTTTGCTGGGGCAGAAAGGGCGCAGCGCTGCGCCGGACGAGATTGTGGGACGGCTCCAGCTGTCCATTGATCTTAACAAAAAAGTCTACAATATGTCGGTGTCCGAAAAACAGACTGTAGAGATCATCAAGGTGATCAGCCGGGGAGCGGATATCCTGATTCTGGATGAGCCCACCGCTGTGCTGACACCCCAGGAAATTGACGCCCTGTTTGACTTGCTGCGGCTAATGAAGCAGGAAGGAAAGGCCATCGTGATCATCACCCACAAACTGGAGGAGGTTATGGCCATTTCCGACCGAGTGGCCGTGCTGCACCGGGGCCGCAACGTGGGCAGCGTGCAGACAGCCGATGCCGACCGCTTTTTACTGACCGAGATGATGGTAGGTCGCCAGGTGGGTCTCTCCATTCAGCGGGCCCCCATGCAAGCGGGTAATACAATTCTGGATATCCATCAGCTCAAGGTATTGGGGCCGGAGGGCCAGCCTGAGCTGCAAAAGGTCAGCTTCACCCTGCGCGCAGGCGAAATACTGGGCGTGGCGGGGGTAGCGGGCTCCGGGCAGAGGGCACTATGCGAGTCCATTGCAGGTCTGCAGGAGATTGCGGGCGGCAGCATTCTGCTGGATGGCAAGCGGATTGACGGGCTGAGCCCCCGGGAGATCATCAAGCGCGGCATCTCCATGGCCTTTATACCCGAGGACCGCCTGGGCATGGGCTTGGTGGGCAGCATGGACATCCCCGACAATCTGCTGCTCAAAACCTACCGCGACCAGCCGGGCGTGCTGCTCAGGCGCAAGGCCGCCCGGGAGGAGGCACAGGAGATGATCGACCGCCTGGACATCGCCACACCGGGTCTGTCCACGCCGGTGCGCAAGTTGTCCGGTGGCAATGTGCAAAAGGTGCTGCTAGGGCGGGAGATCAACCTGAGCCCCCGGGTGTTGATCACCGCCTATCCGGTGCGAGGGCTGGACATCGGCGCCAGCATGACCATTTACGATATGCTGAACGAACAGAAACAGAAAGGTGTGGGTGTGCTGTTCATTGGCGAGGACCTGGATGTGTTGCTCAGCCTATGCGATCGCATTGTGGTGCTCTCTGGCGGCAAGGTAACCGCCATTGTAGACAGCAAGTTCGCCACCAAGGCGCTGCTGGGCATGAAAATGACCGGCCTGGCCACCGACAAGGAGGATGCCTATGCCTGACAAACGGATGCATGGCGGCTTCCATGTGGTGCAGCGGGGCGAATTGCCCCAGCTCAAAACCTGGTTATATCGCCTGCTGGCGGTGTTGGGTGCCCTAACAACGGGCGGCCTGTTCCTGCTGATGCTTGGCTTTTCCCCTTTCAGCGTCTACGGCACCATGCTACGAGGCTCCCTGGGCAGCGCCGGCATGCAGAAGGAAACCATCAAGTTGATGATCCCCCTGTGCCTGACTACACTAGGCGTGGCGCTGGCCTTCAAAATGCGCTTCTGGAACATCGGCGGCGAAGGGCAGATATCAGCCGGCGCCATTGCCGCCAGCTATTTTGCCTATTTTCACAGCGACTGGCCCAGTTGGCTGCTGCTGACCGTCATGGCGCTGGCCGCCATCCTGGCGGGCGGGCTGTGGGGGCTGATCCCCGCGTGGTTCAAAACCCGCTTTGGCACCAATGAGACGCTGTTTACCCTGATGCTCAACTATATCGTGCTGTATCTCATCACCTACCTCAGGGAGGGGCCCTGGCGCAACCCGGAGGGCGGCTTTGCCATGACCCCCCGCTTTCCCAAGCAAGCCCGTCTGCCCGAGGTCATGTTCCCCGGCGTGGGCAATATCCACATCGGCTGGATTGTGATGTTTGTGGCCGTGGCGGCCATGTTTGTGTACCTGCGCCACACCAAGCAGGGCTATGAGCTGACTGTGGTGGGCGAGAATGAGCGCACCGCCCGGTATGCCGGCATGCCGGTGGGCCGCATTGTGATGCGCACTATGTTTATCAGTGCCGGCCTCTGCGGGCTGGTGGGCATGATGCAGGTGTCGGGCCCCGACCGCCAACTGACAGACGCGGTGGCCAACGGGCGCGGGTTTGAAGCGGTATCTGTCGCCTGGCTGTCGCGGCTTTCTCCCATCGGCATCATGGTAGTCAGCTTTCTGTTCAGCGTCTTGGAAAAGGGTTGCAGCATGATGCAGACGGAGTTCCGCATCCCGGCTTCCATGTCCGATATCCTCCAGAGCATCATCCTGTTTTTCGTGCTGGGCAGTGAGTTTTTCATCCAGTACCGCATCGTGCGCAGGAAGGAGGCCCGCCTGTGACCTTTGCCGATCAACTGATCGCGTTTCTGTACGCAGCCGTGCTGGCCAGTGTGCCGCTACTGTATGGCACGCTGGGCGAGATCCTGATTGAGAAATCCGGCAACCTGAACCTGGGCGTGGAGGGTATGATGTATCTGGGCGCCATCACGGGATTTCTGGCCAGCTATCTGTTTGGCAGCCCGCTGATAGCCCTTGCCTTTTCCTTCCTGGCAGGTATGGCGGGCGCCGCCATCTATGCCTTCATCACGGTGACGCTGAAGGCCAACCAGAACGTGACCGGGCTGACACTGACAATGTTTGGCACGGGAGTGGCCAACTTCGTGGGCGAGGTGCTGAAATCCACTGCCCCTGCCGGCGCCGTTTTTATGAATGAAGCGGTCAAGGCCTGGCTGCTGCCCCTGAACCTGGGTCCCCTCACCCAGCTTCCTGTAGTGGGCAAGCTGCTGTTCAACCACTCCATCCTCACCTACCTGGCGATTGTTACCGCCGTAACACTGCACCTGTACTTAAACCACAGCAGCCTGGGTCTCAACCTGCGTGCCGTAGGCGAAAACCCTGCCGCCGCTGACGCCATGGGGGTAAACGTCAGCCGCTACAAGTATATTCACATCTTGCTGGGAGGCGGCATCTGCGGGCTAGGGGGCGCGTACATCTCGCTGGTCACGGCGCTGGGCAACTGGCAGCCCGACATCGTGGGCGGTCAGGGATGGATTGCCATGGCGCTGGTCATCTTTTCAAGCTGGAGCCCGCTGCGGGCCATCCTGGGGGCGCTGGTGTTCGGCACGCTCAACGTGTTACACCTGTATGTGCCCCGCGATGTGGTCAATATCCCGGGTGCCTTCTACTCCATGCTGCCCTTTGTGGTGACAGCGCTGGTGCTGATCTTCTCCAGCATCCGCATGAAGCGGGAGCATCAGCAGCCCGCCGGTTGCGGCGTGAACTACTTCCGCGAGGAGCGGTGATGGAGCTGCTGCAGGCGCTGGAAGCGCTGCTGGCCCTTAAGCCGGTGTTGCTGGCCATCGTCGACGGTCCCTGCGGAGCAGGCAAAAGCACCCTAGCAGGGCGCCTCCATGAGATATTTCCAGACAGCGCCCTCTATCGCATGGATGACTTTTTCCTGCAGCCCGCGATGCGCACGGAAGAGCGGCTGGCAACCCCTGGAGGCAATGTGGATCATGAGCGGTTTTTGCAGCAGGTGCTGCTGCCGCTGGAAAAGCGCGTCCCCTTTGCCTACATGCGTTACGACTGCCAGAGGGATACGCTGACCCCCGTGGCCGCCACGCCCCGGGCCCTGGCCATCATTGAAGGCTGCTACAGCCTGCACCCCGCCCTGCGCGACCACTACGACCTGAAGGTCTTCCTGGACATCGACAGCGAAACCCAGGCCAAGCGCATTGTGGCCCGATCCCCTGAGCGGCTGGCGGAGCGGTTTTTCCGCGAATGGATCCCCATGGAGAATCTGTACTTCGCTTCCTGCGGCGTGCGGGAAGCCGGCGATATCGTTATGTAGAAAATACAAACCAACATTGAATATGGGAGGGAACCATGCGAAAGGCCATCGTCATCCTGCTGCTTGCCCTGCTGGTGATGCTGACGCCGCTTATGGCTGCTGCCAGCAATTTCTTTGTTTTTCCTGACTCCGACCGCAGATTGCTGACCAAGGAGGAAATCTGGGAATGGCAATACGATGCCCTGGGGTATGCCTTCAACGAAATTTTCGCCCGCAACGGCCGCCCCTTTGAGCGGGGTGGCAAGTACGACCTGTACTTCCGCAGCCAGACCTGGTACAAGGTGGATCCCAACTACCCGGCCGTGGGCGAAATTGCCAACAGCATTGAGTGGCAAAATGAGCACCTGATCAAAGTAGTGCGGGACGAGATGCGGGCCCTGGGCACCAAGAACCCCGACGGCAAGGCCATCCCCATACCCTTTGATGACAAGATCTACAACCTGCTGAGCGGCTTTCAGGAGCAGTATTTCAAGCAGGACCAGAAGCTGAAGGTGTTTGATGGCCCCGGCCAGCACTACCGGTGCGGCGCCAACGGCAAGGCAGCGGTCAGCACCAACGGCCGTGTTTATGCAGCCGGATGGGAAAGCGGATGGCTGATGGTGATGTACCAGGTCAACAGCGGCGGCGTGCGGGTGGGGTTCGTTTCCCCCACCGAATTCAAGGACAAGCTGGACCATCTGCCCCAGCTCCAGTTTGCCCAGACCCCTGCCCGCACCACCCGACAGTCCCAGCTGACGGAGGACCCGGTGATGGCGCTGACCCCCATTGCCAGCCTGCCTGCAGGCACCCCGCTGATGTGGCTGAGCCGCTTCTACAGCGCCAATGCCGCCTGGGACTATGTGGAGCTGACCTACCAGGGACAGTTGATGCGTGGCTTCCTGCAGGAGGGCATTGTGGATACCGGGTACTGATGATTGGATAATACATGATCATGGGGCGGGCTCCGTAAAGCCCGCCCCATGCGCTTGTTGAGACACCATGTTTAGCCCAGCAGTATCTTCGAATGCCCGCACACCAGATTCCCGTTAGGGTGCGGCTGTGGTCACAGGCTGAGGCGCAGCGCTGACCGGCGCCGGAGAAACGGTTGTCGCCGGCGCTTCAGGCAAGGCGGGCGCGCCGCCCCCAATGCCCTGCAGGTAGACGACAATCGCGGGCAAGGCCTGTTCACCATAATAGGGCTCGAAATGGGAGCCCTCCACCATCACAAACTGGTTGCTGTCATACTCCTGGGCAAGCTTTTCAGCCTGATGGCTGGGGATCATGCTGTCCTCGCTGGCAGCGACGATCAGCGTATGAATGGGCGTCTGCCGGGCATACAGATCGCTGCGGTAGCGGTTGCGTACCAGCAGGTCATTGGGTCCAAACGGTTCGTCTCCCAGAATAGCACCCGGGGTGCCCTTGAGCATTTTGTTGGCAAAGCCGTTGACCAGGGTGGCGCCGTTGTAGAAGGGCGCCATCAGCACCAGCCCCGCCGGTTGCTTTTCGGCAGCCAGGCGGGTGGCTGTGCCGGTGCCGAGGCTCCAGGCAGCAATCACAATGCGATCAGGATCCACATCCTCCCGTGCTACTACGGCGTCCCAGGTGGCCAGCGCCATGCGGTAGATGCTTTCCTCCCCTGGCTCACCCTGACTATTGCCATAACCCGGATAGTCCATCATCAGGTAATTGTAGCCCCTGAAGGCCTGGTCGGCTCCTTTTCTTTTTGCCACGCTTGCCACGGAACTGGCCGCATACTCGGCATTGCCGCCGAAGTAGAGGATGAGGCCGGCTTTGCCGGGCGTATTCTTCCATAGCCAGCCGCCGTACTGGGCGCCGCTTTTGTCAGTCACAGTCAGCCGCTCCAGCCCCGGGATCTGCTGATTTTTCGCCGTCTGTCCGGCATCCTCCGGCCGCGGGTAATACATCATGCGACCCTGCAAATCCCACAGAATGCCGGAGCCGAAGACAGTAACCACGGCCACAATAATCAGCAGCCACCGCAGCAAGTTCTTGATGCCTTTGAGCGGCCTGTTGGCAGGAAACAGCAACAGCACAAAAACTGCCAGCGCGGCGATGATCGCCACGATATAGAAGGAGCCGGTCAGGGCAGAGCCCCGTTCCATGGCGTTTCTGTAAAAATAGTCGATACCGTACAGCAGCGAGCCGCTGAGCAGCGCTGCAAACAGCAGCGAGCCCAACGTGCGGTGGACGGACAATCCCTTGCGTCGTTCTCTCATGTTGCGTCCTTTCTTGGTCCCCTGTTCCGGGCCAGGAGATGGTTCACAAATAGTATACCCTGTCTACTAATCTTTTGCCCACGCTTCTCAACAAAGTAGGCGCCCGCAGCCTTGCGGACGCCCGGAAATTGTAGTTTCGGCGAATTACTTGCGGGCGGCTACTTCAATGGCTACCGCCACGGCCACCGTGGCGCCTACCATGGGGTTGTTTCCCATGCCGATGAGGCCCATCATCTCCACGTGTGCGGGCACAGACGAGGAACCGGCAAACTGGGCATCGGAGTGCATGCGGCCCATGGTGTCGGTCATGCCATAGCTGGCGGGACCGGCAGCCATGTTGTCCGGATGCAAGGTGCGGCCGGTGCCGCCACCCGAGGCTACGGAGAAATATTTCTTTCCGTGCTCAATGGCCCACTTCTTGTAGGTGCCGGCCACCGGATGCTGAAAGCGGGTGGCGTTGGTGGAGTTGCCGGTGATGGACACATCCACCTTTTCGTCCCGCATCACGGCCACGCCCTCGTTGACATCGTCGCAGCCATAACAGCGCACCTGAGCACGCTCGCCCTGGGAGAAGGCGGTCTCCTTCACCACATTCAGCTTGCCCGTGTACTGGTCAAACTGGGTCTGCACATAGGTGAAGCCGTTGATGCGGCTGATGATATAGGCCGCATCCTTGCCCAGACCGTTCAGGATCACGCGCAGCGGGGTCTTGCGCACCTTATTGGCGGTGCGAGCGATGCCGATGGCGCCTTCGGCAGCGGCAAAGCTTTCATGGCCGGCCAGGAAGGCGAAACATTCGGTTTCCTCCCGCAGCAACATGGCACCCAGGTTGCCATGGCCATGACCCACGTCCCGCTGATCGGCCACGGAACCGGGGATGCAGAAGGCCTGCAGACCGTCGCCAATGGCTTCTGCCGCTTCGGCCGCGGTTTTGATGCCGCGCTTCACTGCCAGGCCGGCGCCCAGAATATAAGCCCACACGGCGTTTTCAAAGGCAATGGGCTGTATGCCGCGCACGATGGATGCAACATCAATGCCCTTCTTCATCAGCATATCCTGTACTTCTTCAAGAGAGCTGAAGCCGTTTTCTTCCAGCACCTTGTTGATCTGCGCAATTCTGCGCTCGTATCCTTCAAATTTTGGCATCTTGTTCACCTCTCCTTACTGATGGCGGGGATCCAGGTACTTGGCCGCATTGTCAAAGCGCCCGTAGGTCCCCACATTCTTCTCATAGGCCTCCTTGGGATCGGTGCCCTTCTTGATGGCTTCCATCATCTTGCCCAGATGGCAGAACTGATAGCCGCAGATCTCATCGTTTTCGTCCAGGGCGATCTTCATCACATAGCCCTCGGCCATTTCCAGGTAACGGGGGCCCTTGAGCAGCGAGCCGTACATGGTGCCAATCTGGCTGCGCAGGCCCTTGCCCAGGTCCTCCAGGCCGGCGCCGATGGTCAGGCCGCCTTCGGAAAAGGCGCTCTGCGTGCGGCCATAGGCAATCTGCAAGAACAGCTCGCGCATGGCGGTGTTGATGGCGTCGCACACCAGGTCGGTGTTAAGCGCTTCCAGCAAGGTCTTGCCGGGCAGAATTTCGGAGGCCATGGCCGCCGAGTGCGTCATGCCGGAGCAGCCCAGCGTTTCAATCAGGGCTTCCTCAATGATGCCGCCCTTGACGTTGAGCGTCAGTTTGCAGGCACCCTGCTGCGGGGCACACCAGCCCACGCCGTGCGTGAGCCCTGAAATATCCTTGATCTCGCGGGATTTTACCCACTTACCTTCTTCCGGTATGGGTGCCGGGCCATGGTTGCAGCCCTGCTTGACACATACCATTGCTTCCACTTCGCGGGAATATTGCATGCGTTTACCTCCTCAGGAATAGTGAACAACCTAA
>JAAZBR010000327.1 GCA_012513735.1 Clostridiales bacterium
ACGCAGCGACATCCGCAGGCAGAACATTCAAGGCCAGGTTTCACTGTTTGACACCGCCGTGCCGGGCCTGCAGCGGTCTCAGGCCAACAGCTACCCCGATCTGCCGGAGTACCCCCGGCGCACGCTGCTGGCCATGGAAAAGGAAATGACGGGCGTTTACATCTCCGGCCATCCGCTGGAGGACTATACGGATGCCCTGGATCAGCTCACCTTCAGCACCGCCACGGTAGCGGAGTTTGATGAGCGGGATGACAAGGGCCTGTCGGAGGATAGTCGCCTTGTGCGCATGGGTGGCATGATTTCATCCCTGCGTGCCAAGGCTACCCGCAAGGGCAATATGATGGGTTTTCTTGTGCTGGAGGATCTGACCGGGCAAATCGAGTGTCTGCTGTTCCCAGCCATATATGAGCGCTATTACCGCGGCCTGCAGCAGGATACCGCAGTGTTGATTACCGGACGGCTCTCCGTCAGAGAAGATGAAGAGACCAAGCTATTGGCCGATGCCATCACACCTCTGGATGATTTGGACACCGCTTTTCGGCCCGTGCCCAAGGCCCCTCCCGCAACGCTTGCAAAGGAAGCCCCTGTCAAGTTATACTTAAGGCTGAAACGCAGCCAAATGCCTGACTGCGAGGGCGTATTGCGGCGAATGCAGGGGAATATTCCCGTTTTTCTTAACCTACCTGACGAAGGGATTACCCTTCTTGCCCCGCAGGAATGGTGGTGCGATGATTCCATCGACGCCCGCGCCAACCTGCTTGAATACCTGTCCAAGGATGACATAAAGGTGGTAACGAAGCAATGAACCAAATGACCATGTCTGTGCCCGCCAAGCAAGAGTGGGGGCTGGTGGTGCATTCCGCGTTGCAGGGCGTGGGGGTGCTGGCCAATCTGTCTGTGGACATGATCGAGGATCTGCGCACGGCGTGCGACGAGGCCTTTGACCTGTTGACCCATCAGGTCAGGGCAGCGACCCATATTGTCCTGCACTGTGCATTAGAGGAGGGGCTGCTCAATGTGTGCCTGCGTGCCGAGCGTGCCCAGTGCACCCAGCAATGTGAACCGATGGACCCAGAGGTATCCCACCTGATCATCGGCACGTTTGTGACCGATGTACACCTGGAAGGAGACTCCTGCGGCATCTACAGCGTCAAAATGTCAGTGCCTGCAGCGACGGCATAACATGAATGCAGACCTAATCCACGAAACGGCCCGTGCCTATGCGCTCAATCCGGGGGAGGCTACGCTGGAAACGGCAACCATGGCCGGCCTTCCGTTGAGCTATGCCATCGCAGCCCGTTTTGCCGGTCGGGGCGTGGAACTGGAGGACCTGCGGCAGGTGGCCGCTATGGCGTTGGTTTCGGCATTGAAGGGCTTTGACCCTTCCCGGGGGTTGCGCTTCACCACCTACGTCACCCCCACCATCACCGGCACGCTGCGTAACCACATCCGTGACAAAGCGCAGCTTGTGCGCACGCCCCGTGGCCTGCGGGAACAGGGCATTGAGCTGGACCACATGGCGGAGAAGTTGACCCAGCAGCTTCGGCGGGAGCCTTTGGTGCCCGAGCTGGCAGAGGCGCTGGGATGGACGGTGCAGCGGGTGCTGGATGTCCAGGCCGTGCGGGAGCGCTCGCAGATCGCATCCTTCGACGCGCCCAGCGATAGCGGTCTGATGCTGTTTGACCGTCTAGGCGACGAGGAAAGTGGCTACGATACCTTTGAATCCGGTCAGGATCTGCGCCGTGCGCTGACCTCGCTGACGCATACCGAAAAGAAGCTGCTGTCCTACCGCTTTGAAGAGCGGCTTTCTCAGCAGGCGACAGCCAAGAAGATGAACATGACGCAGATGCAGGTGTCCCGTATGGAGCGCCGTGTGCTGCAGACGCTCAAGCAGGAGATGCTGGCGCCGTGAAAGTGCCCATATCGCGGGCACTGATTGAACAGGGCCTTGCACAGGATGCCCGTGAAGCCGCGGCCCTCATCATGAGCGGCCGCGTCTATATCAATAGACAGCGGGCAGCAGCCGGCCAGCTTGTGGCCACGGATGCGCCGCTTCATGTGCGTGGTTTTGAAGAGCGTTATGTGGCCAAGGGCGGCTATAAGCTGGAAGGCGCTCTTGCCGAATTTTCCATTGACGTATCAGGCCGGGTGTGTCTGGATGCAGGCGCTTCCACCGGGGGCTTCACCGATTGTCTGCTGAAGCATGGCGCGCACACAGTCTACGCGGTGGATGTGGGCTATGGACAGTTAATGGGCAGCCTGCGTCAGGATGTGCGGGTCATCAACATGGAGCGGGTCAACATCAGTGATGAACGGCTGCTCAGCCTGTCCCCCACGCCCAGCATCGGCACCTGTGACCTCAGCTACCTGTCCCTCAGGCAAGGGGTCCCTCACTTCCGTGATATCCTGCACAGCCGGGGCGATCTGATCTGCCTGGTGAAACCGCTGTTTGAGACCCGGGACATGCAAGCGCGCCGCACCGGTATCCTGCAAGATGCACAGTATGCGCCGCTGCTGCAGGCGCTGGTGGATGATATCAACCAACTGCAGGGGTGCCGGGTGATGCAGCTTATCAACAGCCCCATCACAGGCAATGCAGCCACCCTGGAGTTTTTTATGCATGTCGCGCTGGGCAAAGGCCGCCCGGCGCCGGACATATCACAACAAATCGCTGTCAGTGTGGAAAAGGCGCTGGCGCTGCCCGCCTATCACAAAGGTGACGTCCCGAAGGGAGGGGCTTAGGATGTTTGAGCTGGATGAACGGTGCCGTACCTTTGGTGTCACCGCCGTAGAAAATCTATTCCTGGCGGAGTATATGCCTACCGCAAAGGGCGACTTTGTCAAGGTCTATCTGTTTGCCCTGTATCGCAGCCAGCTTAGCGATCAGGAGTTGAGCCTGGAGGAAATGGCAGAGGAGTTGGGCCAGAGCACAGCCGAAGTCCAGGCTGCGCTGCGCTATTGGGAGCGCAGGCGGTTGCTCACCCGCCTGTCGGAGCAGCCCCTGCGCTACAGGCTGTATCATTTGGGCGAGCGCCTGCTGAGCGGTCAGGATGCCCAGGCTGCGGATGCGGACTACATTTCCTTCGCGGAGGCTGTCTATGCGGTGTTTCAGAATGAGCGCAAGATCCGCCCCAGCGAGATCGCCCAGGCCTATGAGTGGGTAAGTGAGCTGCAGATGTCCC
>JAAZBR010000328.1 GCA_012513735.1 Clostridiales bacterium
AACCATGCCCGCTTTGGGGCCACCGTGACCGAGGGTCTGCAGGACTTTGAACAGACCACCACTCTGGAGGCCAAGGTGGTGGCCATTGAGTATGGCGGCAACGACTGTAACCTGAACTGGGACAGCATATCCCGGGCCCCGGAGCAGCCCCATGATGCGGCCACGCCCCTTGATCTGTTTGAAGAAACGCTGGGCCGATTTGTGCAGGCGGTGCGCGACCGGGGGCTGCAGCCCGTGCTGATCACGCCGCCGCCGCTGCTGGCCCAGCGCTTTGTGGACTGGGTGTCCAAGGGGCTGAACGGGTCGGCGATCCTCCGCTTCCTGGGGGATGTGGAGCATGTCTATCGTTGGCAGGAGCGCTACAGCATTGTGGTGCGCAAAGTAGCCTATACCTTGAGCTGCCATTTGTTTGATCTGCGCGACGCCATGCTGGCGCGCATGGACTATCCGCAGCTATGCGGCGTGGATGGCATGCATTTGACTGAGGCGGGTCACCGGGTGCTGGCTGATGTGGTGGAACAGCGCCTCCCGCTGGTGTACGGCTGACTGGTTTATAGCGTTTCACGCAGAAAGTCGGCAATCAAGCCAAACAGCCGGTTGGACCAGAAGCTGCCTTCGTGAGGCGCGCCAAGCACCCGGATCAGGCGAGCCGAGCAACCTGCATCCAGCAAAGCATGGTACATGCTCTCACTCTGACTGAAGGGGACCAGCTCATCTGCATCGCCTTGGGCCAGCAGAATGGGCGGATAGTCGCACCCCGGTATTATCTCTGCAATAGGACTCATGGCCGTCAGCAGCTTCTCCGGCTCCCATCCCGCAGGCAGAAGGCCCGAAAAATCCGGGTTGTAAAGAAACGTGTTCACATTATTGCCTACCAGCGCCTGCAGGTCCGTGGGACCAAAGCAACTGATGACCGTTTTCACCGCGCTGGATTGGTCGGCGTATTCCTCGGTTTCATAGCGGGGATCGTTGGGCGTCAGGCCCACCAGCAGGGCGGTATTGCCGCCTGAAGAGGTGCCGAAAATGCAGATCCGCTCGGTGTCCAGGCCGTATTCATCGGCATGGGCGCGCAGAAAGCGGATGGCTGTTTTCACGTCCTGCAGGTAAGCGGGGAAAGGATGCCCCTCCTTGCTGCTGCGGTGGGTCACCGTGGCCACGGCATGGCCAAACTGCGCGTATCGCCCCAATTGAGGCAGTTGGTAGCTGATGTCGGGGCTGGTCCAGCCGCTGCCCTGCACAAATACGATCAAAGGCCGCTTGGCGGGGGGCGTTTCTTCCTCATGCCAGGGGAGGATCAGGCTCAGCTTCAGATCCATCCCCCGGGCGGTAGAGTACACCACGTCCGGGATGACGCCCGCCATGCCGTGCAGGCTGGGGTTGTTGGGAATGCTGACGATGGGGGGATATTGCATAGCTTCTTCTCTTCCTGTCAGGGTATTTGTTTTTGGAAACCGGTTCAGTATAGCACAGGTAGGGTGGGTGTGCGAAATCGGCCCTCGGGACACCAAAAGGTCGTACCAAAGAGTGGCATCAGGATGGAGGCATGCGGGGCTAATTCTTGATATAGTCTTGGTTGCGGCTGGTTGGTTTGTCCGGAATGCTCATGATGATGAGCCCTTGCTTAAGTGCAGGAAGCAGATAGAGCTTCCTGAAATTGTCCCGGGACTTCAAACTGAGCTTGGCTATCAGCTGCGTGCCGGAATAGGGGGATGTCATATTCTATGGTGTCCAGCAGTCTTTGTACTTCTGCAGAGAGATACGCATCCGTTTGGGAAAGCTGCTGCAATACCCTGTCCAGGATCAAGTTGATT
>JAAZBR010000329.1 GCA_012513735.1 Clostridiales bacterium
AGCTATATCCGCTTTGACGACAATGCCGCCGTGATTATCAACGAACAGAAAATGCCCACCGGCACCCGCATCTTCGGGCCCGTTGCACGGGAGCTGCGCGAGAAGGACTTCATGAAAATCGTCTCGCTGGCCCCGGAAGTATTGTAAGGAGGTGTGACGATTATGCGCATCCGTTCCAAAGACCAGGTCGTTGTCATCTCCGGCTCCCACAAGGGCAAGCGGGGCAAGGTCCTCACCGCCTTTCCCAAGACCGGCAAGGTCATCGTGGAGGGCGTGGCCGTGGTGACCAAGCACCAAAAGGCCCGGGGCCAGGGGCAGCCCGGGGGCATCATCCACAAGGAAAGCGCCATTGACGTATCCAACGTGATGCTCATCTGCCAAAAGTGCGGCGCCCCCACCCGGGTGGGCAAGGTCCCCGCCATGGTGGAAAAATCCGATGGCACCCAGGTGAAAAAAATGGTCCGCGCCTGCAAGAAGTGCAAGGCGCAAATCGACTGAGCAGAGGGAGGAGACAGCACATGGCTACCAGAATTCGTGAAAAGTATACCGCCGAAGCTGTGCCCGCCCTGCAGCAGAAGTTCGGCTATCAAAACATCATGCAGGTGCCCAGGCTGGAGAAGGTGGTCATCAACATGGGCTTGGGGGACTGCAAGGATAACGCCAAAGCCCTGGAGAGCGCCGTGGCGGAGCTGAGCACCATTGCCGGGCAGAAGGCGCAGGTCACCAAGGCCCGCAAGAGCATTGCCAACTTCAAGCTTCGGGCCGGCATGAACGTGGGCGCCAAGGTCACCATCCGGGGCGTCCGGATGGAGGAATTCATAGACAAGCTGATGAACGTGGCCCTTCCCCGCGTGCGGGACTTTCGCGGCGTGTCCGTCAAGGCCTTTGACGGCCGGGGCAACTACTCCCTGGGCATCCGGGAGCAGCTCTTGTTTCCTGAAATCGAGTACGACAAGGTGGATAAGATCCGGGGCATGGAAATCGTGTTCGTGACCTCCGCCAAGACCGATGAGGAATGCATGGAGCTGCTGCGGCTGCTGGGCATGCCGTTCGCGCAGCCGCAGTAAGGGAAGGAGGAAAAACATCGTGGCAAAAACCAGTATGATCATCCGGCAGCAGCGCCCTGCCAAGTTCTCCACCCGGGCTTACACGCGCTGCCGCCTGTGCGGCCGGCCTCACGCGGTGCTTCGCAAATACGGCGTATGCCGCATTTGCTTTAGAAATCTGGCCTATGCCGGCCATATCCCCGGTGTCCGCAAGGCCAGCTGGTAAGCGGGGAAGAACGGAAGGAGGTTCCACCATGGTCGTGAATGATCCCATTGCCGATATGCTGACCCGCATCCGCAATGCCCAGGTCGCCAAGCATGACGTTGTGACGCTGCCTGCCAGCAACCTCAAACGGGCCATCGCTAAAATCCTGCTGGCGGAAGGGTACGTTAAATCCGTAGACTTCCAGCAGGACGGCCCCGCAGGCAGCATCCGGATTGTTTTGAAATATGTCAACGGCAAGCAGCAGCCCGTTATCGCGGGGCTCAAGCGCATCAGCCGCCCCGGGCTCCGGGTGTACGCCCGCTGCGAGGAACTGCCCAAGGTGCTGGGGGGGCTGGGCATCGCCATCATCAGCACCTCCAAGGGCCTGATGACGGACAAGGAGGCCCGCAAAAACGCCATGGGCGGCGAAGTGCTGGCCTATATCTGGTAAACCGACAGACACATTGGAGGTAGAAGTATGTCTCGTATCGGAAAACTTCCGATTCCGGTTCCTGCCGGCGTGTCGGTAACGGTCGATGAACACAACATGGTTGTTGTCAAAGGCCCTAAAGGCGCGCTGTCCCAGCAGGTTAACCCGGATATCAAAGTAAT
>JAAZBR010000330.1 GCA_012513735.1 Clostridiales bacterium
AAGCAGATAAAGTTCTTGGGGAAATAGTCCAGCAGGGAATAGGGGGGATCGCCCGGCTGCCGCCCGTCAAAATAGCGGCTGTAGTTTTCAATGCCAGTGCAAAAGCCAATTTCCCGCAGCATCTCGATGTCATACCGGGTGCGCTGGGCAATGCGCTGGGCCTCCAGGGCCAGCCCCTCCTGCTCAAAGTAGGCGATGCGGGTCTGCAAATCCCGCTCGATGTGATCGATCTGCTCCTCCCGGCCTTCCACCCCTGTCACATAGTGGGTAGCCGGAAACACCGAATAGTGGTTGACGGCGCGGATCGCGTGCCCGGTAGTCAACTGGAACTCGCTCACCCGCTCGATCTCATCGCCAAAAAATTCCACGCGCACGCCATCTTCCTTCAGGCCCGCGGGGATGATCTCCACCACATCGCCCCGTATCCGGAACATACCGCGGCCAAAGCCGATATCGTTGCGCTCGTACTGGATCTCCACCAACTGCTGGGCCAGCTTCTCCGGCGTCATGTGCATGCCCGGCCGCATGGAGATCATCTGCCCCTCGTACTCACTGGGATCGCCCATGGAGTAGATGCAACTGACTGAAGCTACGATGATCACGTCATTGCGCTCGCGCAGGGCCGCCGTAGCCGAGTGGCGCAGCCGGTCTATCTCATCGTTAATGGAGGCGTCTTTTTCAATATAGGTGTCGCTGGAAGCAATATAGGCCTCCGGCTGATAGTAATCATAGTAACTGACAAAGTACTCCACCGCGCTGTCGGGAAAAAAGGCGCGGAACTCGCTGCAAAGCTGGGCGGCCAGCGTTTTGTTGTGGGCAATCACCAAGGTGGGCCGCTGTACTTTCTCAATCACAGAGGCCATGGTATAGGTTTTGCCCGACCCGGTCACCCCCAGCAGCGTCTGGGCACGCATACCGCGCTGAATGCCTTGGGCCAGGGCGGCAATGGCCTGGGGCTGATCTCCCCTGGGCTCAAAGGGTGATACAAGCTTGAACTGTCCCATCATGTTCCTTCCCGGGAGTGAGTGTTCCCGTTCACATCATAGCAAACGAAACATGGGCAGACAAGCATCCTCAAAAACGAATGCAGCAGCCGTGCTGCCCGGCGCAGACACCGCCCATATGTTTCAAACTCTTTACGGAAAGATTGCAAAAGAGGGGTTGCCCGGCTATAATGCACAGGGGCGGCCCCAACGGCTGCCCATAGGAAGGAAGACAATGACCCAAGATCCACGCAATCTGATATACGCCCTGCGCGAGAATGTGCGTCAGGTCATCGTTGGCAAGGATGAGGCGATTGAATATGCGCTGATTGCACTGCTGTGCAAGGGCCATGTGCTGATTGAGGATGTGCCCGGCGTCGGCAAGACCACGCTGGCTGCCGCGCTGGCCAGGTCCCTCAACTGCAGCTTCAAGCGCATCCAGTTCACACCGGATATTATGCCCTCTGACATCACAGGCTTCACCATGGTCAGCATGACAACCGGCGAGATGGAGTACAAGCCGGGGGCTGTCAACACCCAGATCCTGCTGGCCGACGAAATCAACCGTACCTCTCCCAAAACCCAGTCCAGCCTGCTGGAGGTGATGGAGGAAGGACAGGTGACCGTAGACGGTGTCACGCGGGCGCTGCCCAAACCTTTCATGGTGCTGGCCACCCAGAACCCCATTGACTTTGTGGGCACCTATCCCCTGCCCGAGGCGCAGATGGATCGTTTTTTTCTGCGCATTGCCATCGGTTACCCCACCATTGAAGAAGAGATGGATGTGCTGGACCGCTATTCAGGGCAGGAAAGTCCCCTCAAAACCCTGACACCCGTCTGTGGCGGGCAGGAGATCATTGCCATGCAGGAGATGGTGGGCGCCATTTATTGCAGCCGGGAGGTGCGCAGCTACGTGGCCACCATTGCGGCCACCACACGCAAGCACCAGGCGCTGCAGTTGGGCGTTTCGCCCCGGGGCGCCATCGCGCTGGTGCGCGCCGCCCAGGCTTGCGCTTTGCTATCGGGCCGAGACTATATTCTGCCTGATGATGTGCGGCGAATGGCATTGCCTGTGTTGAGCCATCGCCTGATCCTGACGCCTGAGGCACGCATGAAGGGCTATTCTGCCGAAACCATCCTGAGCCAGTTGATTGAAACGGTGCCGGTGCCAGGCAAGATGGCATGACGGCCCGCTTTTTTGTCGCGGTCTGCTCGCTGCTGGTCACAGGCCTGTGCGCGCTTTCTTTGGGTGGACGGGTATTCTACCTGGCCAGTTGGGCCCTGATCCTGATGCTGGCCTATGGAATTATCAGCGTACTGCTGGCCAGCAGAATGCTGAGTTTCCAGCAGATTGTCAGCGACTACAAGGTGGAACGTGCCAGCCGGACCAGTCTGAGCATTGAACTGCGCAACAAAAGCCTTTTGCCCATAGCGCCCCTGGAGCTGTATCTGCAACTGCCCGATGGACCGGTCACTATATTCCTTGATGCTGGGATGCTGCGCGCCCGCACGGCATCCTTTCCGTTTTTTCTGCCCCATGTGGGCGTGGTGCCCGCAGGGGTAGAAGCGCTGTATGTAAGTGACCTGTTTCATCTGTTCCGTTTGAAACGCAAAGGGCTGCAGGCGCCTCCCAAGGTGGTGGTGCTCCCCCGCAGCTTCGACGTGGAGAAGCTAGCTTTCCTGGCCAGAGATGACGGCAAAGCGCTGCCCAACCGCGCCAGCGAGGATGTGACCTCGCCGGAGGACACGCGCAACTACCGCCAGGGCGACCCGCTGAAGCGGATCCATTGGAAGCTCAGCAGCCGAAAGCGTGAGCTGATTGTACGCCGGTTTGAGATCCCCGCTCCGCCTGACACCCTGATCCTGATGGACTGCTACGATCCCTCCGGCTATGCCGGCCAGCCAGATGGGCTGAACCGTATGAAGGATACGCTGTGCGAAACAGCCCTCTCCGTCGCAAAAATGCAAATGGAGGGCAGCCATCCGGTCCGCGTGCCCCTCTATGGTGCCAGGGCCAGCGAGTTCAAGGCAGATCGTCCCGGCAGCCTAAGCCTGCTGCAAGAGGAGCTGGCCTACCAGATGTTCCGTGGCGGGGAGCCCTTTGATAAGGTGCTAAACGTGGAACTGCGCCGCATGCGCCGTACGGGCGCTACCTTGGTGATCACCACCAGGCTGGATGCTGCAGTGGTCGAGGGAGTCAAGCATATCCGCCGTTCCGGCCCCAATGTACGGTTTTACCTGGTGACTTTTACCCCTGACAACGAGGCGGACGCTCCCTTTGTGCAGCAACTACAGCGTCATCTGGTGGAGGTGTGCTATGTCACGCCTGCGTGAACAGTGGCGGCCGTGGCTGGCCGACATGCTGATCCTGCTGCTGATAAGCTGGGCTCTTGTGCTGCCGGCGCTGCAGGTGTATATGATGCGCCAGGAGGCCACCTGGGCTTTTATTCGCGTAGTTTTTTTCTCTGTCATCTTGTCAGCCTATGCCCAGCTTCCTAAGCGGGCGAGGTTGTTTGCGGGCATTGGCCTGGCAATTGCCAGCCTCGCCTGGGCGCTGCTGAGCCCTTTGCCTGCTGCCCTGCAGGCGCTGATCAGCGCGCTGGCCACCGCCCGTCCCCTGACGCCCGCACTGACCCTGTATTCCGATGTGATTCTGTTGGCCAGTTTGCTGGTAATCGCCGTGTATGCACGGCTGCTGGTGCAGGGAGAGCCCAGTTTCTCGGCGCCGCTGCTGCTGTCCACCGGGATGATGCTGTGGTTTTCGGGCGCAAGGCAGAATATTGGCGATTTTGTGCCCCTGATGGCGGCGGTACCGCTGCTTTTTGCGTATGCCTGGTTCATGGAAAATCCCCTCCGCCCGCAGGTGGACCGCAACCGTAACCGCAACCGTAGCCTGTTCAAGGCGCTGCCCGTGGTGCTGATGATCGCCATGCTGGCCTTTGCCCTCACCCCCTCCTACCGTACCACCCATCCACAGTTGGAAAAGCAGGCGGATCGCCTGCGGCAGTTGATCAACGATTACTTCTTCTTCACCGATACGCGGGAAAACTTCACCCTGGCCTCCGTTGGCTACCAGCCCATGGGCAAAAGCGGGCTGGGCGGCAAGCCCCAGATATCCAACAACCAGGTGATGCAGGTGGATGCCAAGGATCGTCTGTACCTGCGCGGCACGTTGCTAGACCTGTACAACGGACGCCAGTGGTATGACAGTGTGTCCAATGAGCGTTATGGCTATACCTCCGCCCGTTTTGCTGCGCTGCGCGACCGGCTACTGGATGCCGCACTGCCCGAAGAAGGCCTACGCACGGCCGAAGAAGAGGCCAGCGTGCTGCTGTTGAACAGCCTGCCCTCCACCCTGTTTGTACCCCAGCGACTGCGCAAGCTGTCCCTGGCCGAGGGGATGGTGGCCTATTTGAATGCCTCCAGCGAACTGTTTATCACCCGCAACCTGGAAAAGGACGACAGCTACGACCTTGCCTATGAAAGCTATGTGGCAGGCACCCCCAAGACCGATCAGCTTGCGGCGCGCCTGAGCGGCGCGCAGGATCCCCACTATCAGGAGCTGTTTCCCGTGTATGTGCAACTGCCCCAGCATCTGCTGCCCGATGGCATGGTGGCGACGCTGGCCAAGCAGATTGTGGGTACTGAACAGGACCCCTACCGCAAGGCCATGCTGATCCGCAGCCATCTGATGGACAACTACCGCTACACGCTGGAAGTGCCCGATGCGCCAGACGACCTTGATTTTTCCGCCCATTTCCTGTTTGAAACCAAGCAGGGGTACTGCACCTACTTTGCAACGGCCATGACCGTACTGGCGCGTTCTGTCGGGCTGCCTAGCCGGTACGTGGAAGGCTTTGTGGCATTGCCCTCCGATAATAATACGCCCGTTATCATCACGGGACAGAATGCCCACGCATGGACGGAGATCTACATCCCTGCGATGGGATGGGTGACCTTTGATGCCACCAGCACCACCGGCGAGCTGCCACCGCCACCCCAACAACCGCCACCCTCCGGACCTGACCCAGACCAGACACCGCCTCCCGGCCCCGAGGAACAGCAGACGCCCCAGCCCCAGCAGGAAGAGGAACAGCCGGAAAACGCCCCCACCCCCACGCCGGAGCCGGAGGATCAGCCCCCGCCTGTAGATGAGCAGGATACGCCTGAGCCGGATCAGCACAGCCAAAGCGGCCCTTCCATGTGGTGGCTGTGGCTGCTGTTGGCGGTCACGATCGCTCTGCTGGTGTGGCGCGCCCGGGCCAGCGAGCCTAACCGGCAATCCGCCCGTCTTGCGGAATCCAGCGGAAAGGTGCTGTTGTTCTGGCAGGCGCTGATGGACGTGCAAAAAGCAGCCAGGCTGCCCATGCTGCCCAGCGAAACCCTGCGGGACTACGCGCTGCGTGTCGCCCCCGACGACCGGGGCCTGCTGTCCCTGGCGGATTCGGTGTCTGCCATCGTGTACGGGCGGCATGCGCCGGATGACAGCCGCGTCACGGCAGCACGCTTGTACTATCAAAGCGCCTACCGAGCCCTCCCCCGTCTCCACCGCGGCGCAGTCATTGTCCGACGCACGACGAGGGATCTGCGGAGCATGCTGCAACGTCTGCGTACTTTGAGTGGGCAAACCGTGCGCGATATGAAAGATGCCATTCTCTCTGCCTTGCGCGGCCGAAGATAGGCAAGGATAAGTCAAAAATGCGGGGCATCCTGAACATGGGAAGCCCCGCTAATTGTATTTGCTGTCTATGGGCATAGCCGCTACAATGTTATGCTGCATTCAACACATTGCCGTGCGCATTGTTATTGCAGTATTGCTATTGTGACCTTCCCTGTTATCCATGTTAGCACATCCTACGCACCGCATAGAACACGGTTTTACTTCTTGCCATAATCCGGATAATTCTCCGTATACCCAATGCCCATGATCTCATTCTGTGGACGGGCATTGTCCTTGACGCCGGAGTTGTCCAGTTGATTGAGCTGCTTGCCCATGAACACCATGGCAGAGGTCCATCCGCCGTCCAGGTTGAACGCCGTGGTGACACCATAGCTTTGGAAAAGTTCCGCAAATTTGGCAGTGCTCAATCCGGCGCTGGGCTTGATACGCCCCTCGGCAATAATAGCCAGGTAGTGTCCGGGTGCAAACATGCCCATGCCCGCACGAGGCTGGGGAGTTGCTCCCTTGACTTTGTGAAACTCGCCTAGTTGTCCGTCACGGATCAACACGGGGCCAAAGCTCAGCACATCCCGGGCGCCCATGTCCAGCAGCTCCTGGGCCGTCTTCTCATTGGCCTTAAACACCTGCATGTCGCCATTGTCAAACAGAGCCATCATATCAAGGGGCGGATACAGCTCACGCCCGAGCTTGATAGGGCGGTCGAACAACAGCTCACCATCGCGGATCACAACGCCCAG
>JAAZBR010000331.1 GCA_012513735.1 Clostridiales bacterium
CCAGGTATTTGTGCAATACCTGTTCTTCCGGCAATGGAACCAGCTGAAGCAATACGCCAATGCACGTGGCATCCTCCTGTTTGGGGACATGCCCATCTATGTGGCCCTGGACTCCGCAGACTGCTGGGCCTCCCCCGATTATTTCCAGCTTGACCGTACCCTGCATCCCACCCATGTAGCAGGCGTTCCGCCCGACTACTTTACCCAGGA
Organism: Clostridiales bacterium; assembly: GCA_012513735.1. GTDB lineage: Bacteria > Bacillota > Clostridia > Christensenellales > Aristaeellaceae > UBA1038. Next base: position 211 of record JAAZBR010000331.1, read on the forward strand.
TGGGCAACTGTGGGGTAACCCCCTGTACAACTGGAAGGCCCTGAAGAAGGATGGGTATCGCTGGTGGCTCAAGCGCCTGGCTGCCATGGCCAGCTTCTTTGATCTGTTGCGGATCGATCATTTTATAGGCTTTGCCAATTATTACGCGGTGCGTGCCGGTGCCCGTAATGCCCGCTACGGCAACTGGCATATTGGGCCCGGACGCGATTTCTTTCGCATCGTCAAGCGGGAGCTTCCCACCCTGCGTATCATTGCGGAAGATCTGGGCGTGGTGAACCCGCGAGTCAAGAAACTGCTGCGTTATTGCGGGTACCCAGGCATGAAAGTGCTTACCTTTGCCTTTGGGGATGACATGACAAACCAGCACCTGCCCGGCAATATCCCCGTCCGGTGTGCCTATTACACAGGAACCCATGACAATGACACCGTGCTTGGCTGGTGGCAAAAAGCAGACAAGCAGGAGAAGGCGCTGGCAGTCCGGGTGCTGGCACTTGAAAATGAATCCCAACTTTGTGATACAATGATACGCGCGGTCTTCGGCAGCGTAGCGCAGTATGCGATTGTGCCCATGCAGGATATCCTGCAGCTTGGTCAATCCGCACGTATGAACACCCCTGGCACGCTGGGGGGCAACTGGCTGTGGCGCATGCCGGACGGGGCATTGACAAAGGCCCTGCAGAGCCGGCTGGCTACCATCAACAAAGCGTACGAAAGGACGAACACATGATCGATAGCACCCACATGATTGCACGTGCACAGGAGAAGGCGCGGCTCTACTATCAGCAAACCCTGCAGTCGCTGGGGTACTGGCAACTGCATCAGGTGCTTGGCGAGGCCCTGATGGAGGACATCGCGCCGGTATGGCAGGCAACCAGCCAGCGGCGCCAGCATGCAAAGCAGGCCTTCTATATCTCCGCTGAGTATCTTCTGGGGCGCCTGATCTTCAACAACTTGTATTGCGCCGGTGTGCTGGAGGAGGTCGCCGGGCTACTGCAGGACCGGGGCATTGACATCAATTCCCTGGAGGATGTGGAGGACGCCGCCTTCGGCAACGGAGGACTGGGACGCCTGGCTGCCTGCTATCTGGACAGCGCCGCCGCCCATGATATTCCGCTGATGGGCTATGGCCTACGCTACCGCTTCGGGCTGTTCAAGCAAAAAATTGTCGACTACGCCCAGGTGGAGGAACCGGATGACTGGTCACGCTTTGGCGATCCCTTTGGCATTCGCCGCTATGACCTGAGGGTGACCGTCAACTTCCGCGATCAGCAGGTTGTGGCTGTGCCCTATGATATGCCCGTGATTGGCTACGAAATGAAGAGCGTCGGCACCCTGCGCCTCTGGCAGGCTGAAAGCCCGCAGGAGGTTGACTTTGCGCTGTTCAATCGCCAGCAGTACGCAGAGGCTTCGGCCGACAAGAACAAGGCCGAGGATCTGACCAAGTTCCTGTACCCCAATGATTCCGGGGAGGCCGGCCGGCTGATGCGCATCAAGCAGGAATACCTGTTGAGCTCCGCTACTGTGCAGGATATGCTGCGCAGCTTCGTGGAGAAGCATGGCCGGAATTACAGCCGGCTGCCCGCGCTGTGCGCCATTCAGCTCAACGATACCCATCCGGTGATGGCCATCCCTGAGTTGATCCGTCTGCTGCAAGCGGATGGTCTGGACTTTGAGGAAGCATTTCAGATCGCCCGGAACACCTTCTCCTATACCAACCACACGGTAATGCAGGAGGCGCTGGAAAAGTGGGACGCGCTGACCCTGAAGCGCCTGCTTCCGGAGATGTATGCCGTGATCCGCCGCATCAACCAGCGGCTGCTGGGTGAGGTCAATATGCCGTCGCTGTCCTGCATCAGGAGCGGCAATGTGCACATGGCCGACCTGGCTGTCTATGCCAGCCACACGGTAAACGGCGTGGCGCGCATTCACAGCCAGATCCTGAAGGACCACCTGTTTAAGGACTGGTATGCGCTCTATCCTGAACGCTTCCAGAATGTTACCAACGGGGTCACCCAGCGCCGGTGGCTGGCGCTATGCAATCCCGAGCTCGCCAGCCTGGTGGAGAGCATGCTGGGCGACCGTGGCTTTGTAACCGATCTGGAGCGCCTGAATGCCAGCAGGGACCGTATCACCGATGGCCATTGCTATGAATTCATGCGCATCAAGGGCGAAAAGAAGCGCCAGTTGGCCCAGGTGATTCTGCAGCAGGAGGGCATCCTGATCCCGGAGCACTTTCTGTTTGATGTGCAGGTCAAGCGGCTGCACGAGTACAAACGCCAGCTGCTCAACGCGCTGTCCATCATGGCCATCTACCAGGGCCTGAAGGATGGCAGCATCAACGATTTCACCCCCACCGCCTTCATTTTCGGCGCCAAGGCAGCCCCTGGGTATGCCCGAGCCAAGGCCATCATCCGCTACATCAACCAGTTGGCTGAGCTGATCAACGGAGATCCCGCCGTCAAAGACAAGCTGCGGGTGGTGTTTGTACAGAACTACAACTGCTCCTATGCTGAGCACATCATCCCTGCCGCCGATGTGTCCGAACAGATCTCCCCCGCAGGCACCGAGGCCAGCGGAACGGGCAACATGAAGCTGATGCTCAACGGCGCCGTTACGCTGGGCACCTTCGATGGCGCCAACGTGGAAATTGTGGAAGAAGCCGGCCTGGAAAACAACTACATTTTCGGCGCAACGGTCGAACAGATCGAGCAGATCCGCAGCAGCTATCAACCCAGAGAATACTATCATCGGGACAAACACCTCAAGCGCGCGGTGGACAGCCTGATCGATGGCACATTCAAGGACATCAAGGAAAACGGCGAAGGAAGTCTGCACGAATTGCACACCTCCCTGCTGGAGGGGGCGGCCTGGCATAAGCCGGATCACTACTTCCTGATGCTTGATTTTGAAGGGTACTATAAGGCAAAGCTGCAAGTGAATCAGGACTACAAGGACAGGCTGGCTTTTGCCCGCAAATGCCTGCACAATGTGTTCAGCGCCGGCAAGTTCACCTCGGATCGCTCAGTGAAGGAATACGCACGCAATATCTGGCAACTGGAGGAGCCGGCCCAGGAACAATAATAAAGCAGCCCGCACTTGCGCCGCCGCGCCATTCCGTGGCGGCGTTTCAGTTGATGTAAACGAAGATAGGATCAGAGAAGGCTGCGTATGGACCCTCCCGTCAGCCACTGGGTGGGTAGCAACACGTGGCGTCCGGTTTGGCCGCGCTGCAGCTCGCCAAGCAGTTGAATAGTCACGGCGGATATTTCATCCGACGGCTGTCGCAGGGTCGCCAGCGCCGGGGTGCAGTACCGTCCCTGTTCAATGCCGTCAAAGCCAATGATGGACACGTCCCGGGGCACGGACAGCCCACGGTCGAACAGAGCCTTTTTTGCTCCGATGGCCACATAGTCGGAGATGGCGATGAGCCCAGTGAAAGGCACTTGCCTGTCCAGCAATGCCTGGGTTGCCCGCCATCCACCTTCCATGGTGAAATCACAATCAGAAAATAGCCGTTCGTCAAAGGGCACCTTGTGCTGGCGCATCCGTTCCAGCACCCCATTAAGCCGCATACCGCTGGAGTCCGTACGATCGGCAAAATATCCCAGCAGCGCAATGCGGCGGTGTCCCCGGCTGAGCAGTTGATCCGCTGCCTCCTGGCCGGAACGGAAGTTGTCCACCGCTACCGAAGCCACCCGTTTCAGCCGCATGAAAGAAGCATCCACTGTTGTGAAAACACAGGGCAAGTCCAGCCTGCGCACATCCTCCTCCCTGTCTTTCAGGTTGGCGCCCAGGAAGATCAGCCCCGACAGCTTTCGCTCCAGATACAGCCTGCGGGCCGCCTCAAAGATATCCGCACGTTCATCAATATGCTCCAGCAGAAAGCGAAACCCCTTCTCCCGGCCGATCTCCATGATACGCTCTGCCAGGTCAGCCAGAAACACATTGCGGCGGCCACGCAAAATAATGGCCGCAAAGTCAGTGTGCCGCTGTTTCAGGTTGGCCGCATTGGTGTTGCGCAGGTAGCCCAACCGGCTGATCACCTGCTGCACCCGCTGCCGGGTGTTTGGATCCACATCTGCCCGTTCGTTAAGCACTCGGGACACCGTTGTGATGCTGACACCCGCTTCACGCGCCACATCACGTATGGTAACAATCTTCATGACCGCCCTCTCAACCGCAGAGCTATTCAGCCCTTATTCAAACGCATTCCATTCATTGGTGGAGTATAGGCGGTGCCACCATGGCCTGTCAAGCGTTGAAGCAGAATGACCTTTATGCTAAAATCAACTATTGCGAGGAGGTGAACAGGGGTGCATAAACAGGAACCCGCAAGGGAACAGGTCACGGCGGTACGCATCGAAGGTATGTTTTCCTTCATCCCCCTGTTCAACTACCTCTACTGCCTTCTGGCTTCTACCGTGCTTGTTGAACGCCCGCTATTGGGCGGAGCTTTATACATGGCCGCCCAGGTCACGGCCAGCGGCGGCCGAATGTTGCGGCGAGATGCGCTGAAATCTCTAAGACCACTACCCCGGATCAGCCTGATTCTTCTTGCCGTTCTATGCCTTGTACTCAGCCTGGGCCTGCTACTGGTCTACCCCTTCTCGGTTAACCTACCCCATCTATGGGTGCTGTTTGCGGTGATCATCTTGGTGCGCTCCCGCTTCGCTCTGGTCATACGGTTACATCGTTATGGTGCAAGGCGCTCCTTAACACGTGTCCAGCGCATGGTGCGCCTGGTTGAGCTGGAGCTTGTTGTGGCCGGTCTGTTGGCGATGATTTTGTTTCTGTCACAGCCAACGGACACCTCCTGGTATCTGTTGGGTGGTTTTATTTTGACCTCAATGCTGGAAGGCTACGCCATCACCGCGTCGCCTGTTGTGCAGCATGAATCGGCAACCCCCACCGATCCTGCAAGCGAAACCGATGCGCTGTCAAAAGTTAATGCCGTCCGTACCTTTCGGGTGGCCTCCTCCATCACCCTGACAGCCCTGCAGGTCTCCATGATTTTGATCTATACGCTGATCGCTGTCACAGCGGGCGATCTGTTGCTGTGCATGGGAATCGCCTTTGTTTTCACCTACATCCCCTGCCGGATTACGCAGCGCGTCTTGCACAGCCCGCGCAACCAGGATAGGGATCCCACCAACGTGCTGCTGGTGGGCCTCTCCCTGTGGCTGGCCAGCCTGGTCACCTTGGCCCAGCATCTGATGCGTACACCTGGCATCTGGGCGTATGCCACGCTGGCTGGCTGCACTGCCGGCACTACCGTGGCCTTGTCTGCGCTGCGCAAGCTGGACGGCAACATGCAGGAGGTCATTGCCTTCGCCACAGGCAGCAGACCTGGGCATTCGCTAGAACTGGTGCGTGAGGCGCAGGCCAGCTTGTCAGGCATGGTGGGGCAGATGATTGCGCTAATCGGACTATCCCTGCTGGTGTTTTTCACCGAAAGCGTTTCCGCTATTAGCCTGCAGACCCTGCAGCCTTCCCTGCTGATCCCTGCAGCGGTGCTGGTATTGGCGGCACTGCTGGCGGCCTTCCGCTTGCCCATGGACAAACAGGTGGCCCAGAAGCTGCACCGCTTCCTGCTGTTAAAGGACAACGGTGAAACCAACCTGCCGCTGCAAAAACAGTTGGAGGATCGCATCGTCAAGGTAAATCACCGACACTATGGCATTAAGCTGATCATGCTGGTGCTGCGGCCGTTTTTCTACATCAAACTGCAGGGGAAGGAAAACGTCCACCTGGATCAGGATATTGCCTGTGTTTTCGCCTGCAACCATGGCGAACTTTACGGGCCCATCGTGACTAACCTCTATATTCCCTATTCCTTCCGGCCTTGGGTCATCAGTGAGATGACCGACAAAGACGAAGTAGCCAACTATATCTACACCTTTACCATCAAACGGCAGCGATGGCTGCCCGAGAGGATCAAGTTGCCGCTCAGCAAGATGCTGGCGCCATTTTTGGCATGGATTATGCATAGCATTGAAAGCATCCCGGTGTACCGCAACGATCCACGGAAGCTGATCCTGACTCTGCGCGCCTCCGCCGCCGCTATGGAAGCGGGGGATAATCTGCTGATCTTTCCTGAGAACCCCAATCCCCAGGGCGAACAACAGGGCTATTTGCAGGATGGCATTGGCGAATTCTTCTCGGGGTTCGTTACCGTGGCGCAGCTTTATGAGCGGCGAACCGGCAAGTGCGCCCAGTTCTATCCCCTGTATGCGGACAAGAAGAAGCGTCTGCTGACCTTTGGCCAGCCTGTTCGGTATAACCCGGACAATGCGCCTGCCGATGAACAGATCAGGATTTCCGATCATCTGCGCGGTGAAATGCTGCGTATTGCGGGCATGGATGCCGCGGTGGAGGGCTGAGATGCTTGCTGTAGTGTACCTGATGGTCTATCTGCTTTGCGGTGTGCTGTGTCTTCAATGGTTGCTGCCAGGCCAACGGCCGCTGTACCGCCTCTGGCTGGGCCTCGTATTTGGTTTGTTGCTGATGATGTGGCTGCCTGCTTTGGTTGCCTTCCTGCTCAGCTTCTCGGTCATCGGCCACCTGGTCGCCCTGGCGCCCCTTGC
>JAAZBR010000332.1 GCA_012513735.1 Clostridiales bacterium
ATCTTGGGATCACCCCCGCACGCGCGGGGAGGAGCAACTGTACGCCCTGGAAGCCCTGTACCGGGTGGGATCACCCCCGCACGCGCGGGGAGGAGATGGAAGGCGTAAAGCGCAGTGTGGGCATGGTGGGATCACCCCCGCACGCGCGGGGAGGAGTTCCCAGCCCCTCTCTTGTGCCTGTGGTTGCGAGGATCACCCCCGCACGCGCGGGGAGGAGTGTAGACGATGGTGCCGGTCTCCAGGGTGGGCAGGATCACCCCCGCACGCGCGGGGAGGAGCCTGAGCTGAACCAGAACGCGGATGCTTGGAAGGGATCACCCCCGCACGCGCGGGGAGGAGCTTGTCGCCGTCCACGGCCACCATTTTCTTGAGGGATCACCCCCGCACGCGCGGGGAGGAGCCAGCGCGGGAGCGCAGCGGCATTTTTCAAAGAGGATCACCCCCGCACGCGCGGGGAGGAGACCTTTCCGCCTTTGACAAGTGGGCAGAGGGCGGGATCACCCCCGCACGCGCGGGGAGGAGGTCCAGCATTTCAAGGTTCATCACGCCCACTCGGGATCACCCCCGCACGCGCGGGGAGGAGAGAACATATAAATCTCCATCTTGCCCAAATGAGGGATCACCCCCGCACGCGCGGGGAGGAGGCACCGGCAACCGCTTATCGCCAATAGTCGTTGGGATCACCCCCGCACGCGCGGGGAGGAGCCGCGCATCAGCCGCGCAAGCCCGGTGGCAAAAGGATCACCCCCGCACGCGCGGGGAGGAGCGTGAGGTGGTGCTGAACTACATGACCAACATCAGGATCACCCCCGCACGCGCGGGGAGGAGTCATTCATGCCGGGCCTCCTTCGTTGGTAGTAGGGATCACCCCCGCACGCGCGGGGAGGAGGCAGGAGCAACCTGTTCTACGAGGCCATCAGGAGGATCACCCCCGCACGCGCGGGGAGGAGATCATGCCGATGAACTAAAGGCCCTGGCAGAGGGGATCACCCCCGCACGCGCGGGGAGGAGTGTAGCGTGATTTTATTCAAACAGTGTAGCCTAGGATCACCCCCGCACGCGCGGGGAGGAGACTTAATAAAGTACGATCCCACAAAGAATGTTATCTTTTCGTTTCGATGATTTCAATCAGTTTGTGCAGCAGCGCCAGAGTTGCCCGGCAATCCGGCAAACTCCGGTGGGCGTCTTCATGTGCAATGCCGAAGTGTTGCATCAAGGTCTCCAGACGGTGATTGCTGATTGATTTCACATGCTGTTTCGCCATGGTCAGGGTGTCTATCCGGCGGTTTCCCGGAAAAGGCATATTGAACTGATCGCATGCTGCCCTTAGAAAATCCAGATCAAATGCTATATTATGCGAAACAATCGGCAAGTTCCCAAGATATTCTATCAATTCGGGCAGAACTTCCTTCAATGGGCGCCCGTCGCGGTGCAGGATGTCATCGCTGAGCCCAGTCAACTGGGTGATGGAATCGGGAAGAGGATTTTTCTGATGGATAAAGGCATGAAAATATGACTCCTCCAATCCTGAGTTCACTTTGATTGCACCGATTTCGATGATTTCATGAGTTTGAGGCTGAAAGCCTGTCGTTTCAAGGTCAATGATTACAAATTGATCCGGGAATTGAAAGGATGCAGACCTGGATTTTTGTGAGCGGCTCATCATGCGTGTTTTTGCTGCAGCGCTGTATCCTGTTGGCAGAGATCCTTCCCATGGATGTTTGGATGATTGCCTGGTGGTGCTTGGCCGAAGCATCAGTTTCAATCCGTCAAAATCGATGGCTTCCCAGCTTGCGTTGTGGATGCGGAAATCCATTTTCTGCTCATTTCTCGCAGAAAACACCATAACAGCCCTGCCGTTTTTCAGGTGACTTACTGTGCGTTTCCACAGCTCTTCCCGAACCCTGTGACTGACCTGACCAACATAGACACCGGTGTCAATTTGCTGAAGCCAGCGGCTCAGGTCGCCCCGCAGTGCCGGCGGGCATTCCGTCACACTCAATACCAGCATCCGCTACTCCTCCACCATTTGGCCGTAGCCATCCTGGAGCACTTCTTCTTCAGGGTCCTGGATCCATTCGCCATAGGAGACGGCATTCATCACCTTGCCCAGCCGGTCATCCCACAGGTAGAGAATGTTGGCTTCCGGTTCGTACTCAGCCTCATCCGCGCCAAGCAACAAAACGCGGATGTCTACAACGATCCGCTCCATCAGCCGATTAGCAGAGACTGCATCCCGCACCCGCCGGCGCACCACTGAACCAATGTTGTCAGGCTGTTCTGCAGCGGTTTCAAATGCGATGGGAATGGTCAGTTCCGCCTTGTACAGATCTGCAATATCATATACAAAGGATCGTTCATGGCCTGTATGTACAAATCCCAGTCCAGGTGCGCAGCCAAGGGCAACAATCACACAGTGGCAGATGCCGTACAGGCAGGTGTGGGCAGCAGAAAGGGCTTTGTTGATGTCGCTGCCCGCTTCGTAGTCATCAGGGTTATACTGGCGCCCGCTCCAGGGGACACCCGTGCGTTTGGATGCCTGGCGATAGGCACCCCTGATGCGCGCCCCTTCCCGTCCCCGAAGCTGTTGCATGTTTAGATGGGAAACCGTTTCTCCTGGAAAACGCATCTGGTACATGCGCCGGGCCACCATCAGGCGGCTTCTGGCATTGGACACCAGCTCTGCCTGGCGGATAAGAAGGCGGGCAGAGTGGGTCAAAGGTCTTCCATGGGCGTAGTACCTCACCCCCTGTTCTCCAACCCACAAGATGCTGGCACCGGCGTCTCCAATCAACTCCATGGCCCGGTGGGAAACGCTGGTGCCGGGCCCCAGCAACAGCACGCCGATGTTGGCGCTTGGCACGTGGACCACACCCCGTGCGTCGGCGATGGTTACAGCCCCATCCTGACGGTTGATTTTGCAGTGTTCCAGATACAGAAACGACATCCGCTCCCTGATGCGGGGCAAAGCCTGAAGGTCCGGCTTTTTGATGCCTGGCATTTCAGACATCGGAAGGCACCCCTGCTTTTGCCAAAGTCATCAGGCCGCAGCCATAGGCCTTGGCGCGCCCCAGCCCGGTTTGGAGGCTTTCCTTCAATGCAGCCGCATCGGTCACCTTCAGCACGCCTTCAAAGGTTGCTGTCCGCAGGGTCACCAGACGGTTTCCCCTCTTATAGAACCGCAGCCATTGGGTGTGTACCACCTCAAACGCATCCATGCTCAGGGAAAATCCTGCTTTCTCCGCCCGCTGAAACAGCCACTGTTTCTGATGCTCGGGTGTCACATGGGCTGTCACCTTGCCGCGGTCATCCCCTTCCTGTTTCAGGCTGCGCACGGGGTTGGCCTTCAGACGAAAGCGCCAAACCTGTCCGTTTTCCAGGCGGTTGAGCAGGTTGTCATAGGGCTTGCTTTCCCAGGGTGGTTGGCGGTCTTTGAAGCCATAGGCAGAAACCAGCTGTCCAAAATCAGGAAGCTGATGGCTGAGCACCAGCAAGCAGCACTGCCCGTTCAGATAGTCAATCCGCCAGAGATTCCGGTCCCTTTTTCCGGGAAAGCACTGCTCCACTGCACCGTGGACAAACTCAGGTGATGACAATAGACGCTGGGTTTCTCTTTTTTGGTCGTCCAGAATCAACCGGGACAGATACACAATCAATCCCCCCAATCCATCATGGCATCGTGGGTGGTCCGGTCCACCTCCGCTGCCCCGATTTCGCTTTTTTCCCTTGGCACTGAGACGCTGTAAACCTGCAGGCTGCGGTGGCTGTGGCGCCTGCGCGCCTGGTCGAAGGACAGCGGTTCGTCCTGCAGGTAAAAGGTGCCGCCGGCGCCAGGCGGTGCCTCCACCAAGACTTGCAGACCGCCCATTCCCTTGTGCCTGTCCTGATACCATGCCCGGGCCTGCCACGGGGCGTCCTTCAGGGCATCCTGAAGGCCAATCCCCCGCTGGATGCCCAGGGACAAGCGCCCTTCCGGCGGACAGGAACGCCTGCCCAGGAACAGCGGAAAAGCCGGCTGCCTCAAGGCGGCTTCCAAAGCCTCCAGCAAACTGTCCTGGCCTTCCAGGCCCACCACAAACACTGCATCACTCAAATAGTAACGGGTTGTTACATAGGGGTCTTTCCCGGACCCGCGCGCAATGTGAAAGTCGGACAGCAGTTCTCCTTCCTGGTCAGCCCGCACACCCATGCGCAAAGCCTTGAGGTCATCAATGGCTTCGTGCCGCCGCCTGCCCAGGGCAGCAGCCAGCAGGCCCACCACCCCGCTTTTGGTTGGCAGGCGCTGGGTGTCCCGGGTATCGAATTTGGCTGTCAGACCCCAGGACTGCAACGGGGCTGCCAGGCGTAGCAACAAGGTGCTCACGCCGTTTCTCCCGCCGGCTCAAGCTGTGCTGCAATGGATGCCTTGACGGTTTCAAGCAGCTTGGACAGGGGCATTTTATCTCCCAGGGCGTCCAGGCCCTGGCCGGCCACCAAGGACTGGAAGGGGGCTTCCACGAAATCCTCATACACCGTTTGGGCATGCTTCACCAGGCGCTCTGCCGATTCCGCAGCATACCCTGACTCACTGGCCCTGACCGGTCGCTCAAATGCCCCGACCATGTTCACCGGCTGATCCCGCCGCAGGCAGACCAGCACGGCATCCGGCAGGGTGCGGTTGGCAAAGGTGTTTTGCTTTCCTGTGGGCATGGAGCGGACAAAAGCGTCCACAAAGGCCGCTGCCGCATCCGGGGACCCTTCCGGTAGCAGCTGGTGTAATTCGTGCACTGCCAGGGTGGCGTAGCGGTACAGGGTGGCCGAGTTGAACTCTACCGTTCCAATGTGGCCTGCTCCTGCGGTGTCTTCCGGCGACATATCATCCACCGCGGTAAAATAATCAAACTCATTGGTGACCTTGTGGGTGGACAGGCTGTGGGCCACCTGGGCACAGGCATCTGTGTTCAGGGACGGGTCGCTGGCCACCATGCGGCCAAACAGCACAATGTCCACACCAGGTGCCTGTTCAAGCGC
>JAAZBR010000333.1 GCA_012513735.1 Clostridiales bacterium
TCCTGCTCTCTCCAACCGAGATTGCTGCCTTCACAAATTCCCTTTCCCTCAGAGTTAAAGTTAGTCCCCGGACCAATCGAATGAGTGGAGCTGAGTTCGTAAGTCCGAGTGATATAATTACGACTTCTACTCCTGGACCGATTATTGCCGTAACTGTCAAAGCCATTAAAACACAAGGAAATGAAAGCATTGTATTGGCAAATCCATTGATGAGAGCATCTGTCTTTCCGCCATAATATCCTGCCAACAACCCAAGAGGCGCACCCAGGAATAGTGAAATCACCATAACAAGTAAAGAGATGCCAAAGGAGATTCGCGTGCCATAAACTACTCTTGATAATATGTCTCGACCAAACTTATCCGTCCCCATTATATGCCTCGAAGAAGGCGGCTCTAAGTCCCCTCCAACTTGCATTTCATCATAATTGTATGGCGCAATAAAAGGAGCAAAAATCGCCACAAAAGCCATTACTATCAACAAGAACAGCCCTACCGACGCCTTCTTGTTTCCGGATACTAGTCTCGCGGTCTTTCTGAACCAGCTGGATATTCTATTCATGTAGACCCCTTGCTCCGATAGTAAAGTAGGTTCTTAACAACTAAACAATATTCTTATACAAGTTTAATATACCAGCTTTCCCAGCTCGATGCAAGCAGAATTGTTTGGACGAACCTATCATGATTTTTGATTTTTGATTCTGGAAAAGTTCCATCATCGTAAGCATCATCGTAAGCCGTGTCCTTCCGGTCACTTTCATTGCGCTGCCTGCATTTTTATGCTATCCTGCCTTGGATACCAAGCGCCGGAGGAACACCATGAACTTCGTCTTTATTTCCCCCCATTTCCCCACCAACATGTGGCTGTATTGCCGGGCGCTGCATCAAAATGGGGTGCGGGTGTTGGGCATTGCCGATACGCTGCTGGAAAACCTGCAGCCGGAGCTTCGGAACAGCCTGACCGACTACTGCCAGGTGAACAACCTGGAGGATGGAGCGGAGTTGATCCGTGCCATAGGCTACTTCACCTGGCGCTGGGGCAAGATGGACTGGCTGGAGAGCAACAACGAATACTGGCTGGAACAGGACGCCTGGCTGCGGGAGCAGTTCAACATTGAAACAGGCCCCCGTCCGCAGCAGATGGCCACCTGGCGACGCAAATCCGGCATGAAGGCGTTGTACGAAAAGGCGGGCATCCCCACTGCACCCTGGATCCTGGCGGATACGCTGGACAATGCCCGGGCTTTCGCGCAAAAGGCCGGCTATCCCCTGATTGTCAAACCCGACGGCGGCGTGGGCGCCAGCGGCACCTACCGCATCAGGGATGACCGGGAGCTGATCAACTTCTTTGACCACCTGCCTGACCAGCCCTATATCATCGAGCGCTGCGTGTTTGGCGAGATTTGCAGCTATGATGCGCTGATCGGCAGCCAGGGCCAGCCCCTGTACGAGACTGGGAATGTCACCCAAGGCAATATCATGGACTTTGTCAACGACCGTCTGAACTGCGTGTTCTACATTCCGCCCCGACCGGCGGACGACCTGGTGGAGGCAGGCCGCCGCTGTGTGGCGGCCTGGGGGGTCAGGAGCCGTTCGATTCACTTTGAGTTCTTCCGCCTGGACCGCGACCAGGAGGGCTTGGGCAAAAAGGGCGATGTGGTGGGCCTGGAGGTCAACATGCGCCCCTCGGGCGGCTACACCAGCGATATGATCAACTACGCGGGCTCGGTGGACATCTACCGCATGTGGGCGGACATGATCTGCTATGACCACGTCCATCTGAATCCCGACAGGCAAACTTATTACTGCGTGTTCCTGGGCCGGCGTGACTTCCGCAGCTATGTGCACCCCAACCGGGAGCTGGAGCGGGACTGGCAGCACCGCCTGGTGATGTCTGCCCGGATGCCCCGTGCTCTGGCCGATACCATGGGGGATCAGGTGTACCTGGCACGGTGTCTAGACAAGGCTGAGTTGGACGCCTTCGTAGACTACGGCTGCAAGGAGACCTGAGATGCAAATCGAATACCGCAAGACCTATTCCCCCGCCCTTCAGCGCGACATGGAAATCAAGGTATACGGCCATACCGGCCAGCCCTGTCTGGTGTTTCCCTGTCAAGACGGGCGTTACTACGATTTTGAGAACTTCGGCATGCTGCCCCACTGCCAGCCCTACATCGACCAGGGCCGGCTGAAGCTGTACTGTGTGGACAGCATCGACAGGGAAACATGGTCTGCTGCAAGTGAACCGCCCTACGACCGGGTACGCCGGCACGAGGCTTGGTTCAATTACCTCATTGAGGAACTGTACCCCAGCGCCATGCAGGAAACCGGCTGGCCCCACCGGGCCATGACCATGGGCTTCAGCATGGGGGCCATGCACGCGGTCAACACCCTGTTTCGCCGGCCGGACCTGTTTGACACGGTGATTGCGCTGTCGGGCGCCTATCAGCCCGAGCATTTTCTGGGCGACTACATGGATGAGGTGGTTTACCGCAATTCGCCGGTCAGCTCCATCCGTGGCATGCCGCACGGACACCCCTGGATCGAGTTGCTGAACACCTGCAAGATTGTGATCTGTGTGGGCCAAGGCGCCTGGGAAGAGGAGATGCTTGCCTCCACCCGCCTGCTGGACCGGGCGCTGTACGAAAAGGGCATCCATGCCTGGTTCGACTACTGGGGCACCGATGTCAGCCATGACTGGCCATGGTGGCACAAGCAGCTACCCTATTTCCTGAGCAAGGTCATGGAGTAGCGGCAACCAATCCGATTGCATACATGAAAACTGCCCCGTGCGCGAGGCAGTTTTTTGATATGGTGCTACGCTGCAACGCCTATTGGCCCGGAAACAGCTGTACGCTCAGCCCTTCGTAGAGATGGCCGGCGTTGAGGGGCACCACATAGGCCTGGGTGGCGTCCTGGCTGACCACATCCACGGGCACAATGAAGGTACCCTCCCGGAAGGTGACCACCACGCCGATCAACCCGTCCTTGGGCACCAGGGCCGACAGGGGCACCTGATAGGTGATGCGGGAGGTGCTGAGCTGCACATGGCAGGAGCGGATGTTGAGCACCGGCTTCACCGAGGAATTGACCGTCAGCCGCACCAGCAGGTCGCCCCCTGAGCGGGTGACGCTCTCTACCTTGGCTTCCACGGTGGTGTTGTCGAAGCTTTCGATCATCATCTGGTAGACTTCGCCCACCACAGGGTTCCACTGCAGGTTGTTGGCCAGCATCAGCACGGCCCACTCATAGGGGCGCACCAGGCGGTAGATGTCCATGCTGTTCTTGGGGCGCTCAAATACCTGTGGCACCTCACCGTTGTACATGCTGCGCACCTGCTGGGGGTCGTACTGAGCGTAGTTGCTGATATTCAGTGCGCCCTCAAACCCATCGGTATAGAAGCTGACGATGCCGTTGTCGGTGGCCGCGTACTGCTTGGTCCAGGTGTCGATGCGCTGAAGCTGGTTGTTTTCATTGTCGTACAGGCGCGTCAGCTTGGTGTCATCCGGATATTTCTGCTTCATGTAGGTATAGCGGCTGCTGATGGCTTCCTTCAGCAGATACTCCTGATTAAGCAGATTGCCGTGGGCGCCCTGTACCAGCGCCCGGGTTTCCAGGGCGCGGTCATAAATGGTGGTATCCAGAAGCTGCAGCTTGGTATCCGGCGCGTCGGTGGTGTTGGTGAGGATTTTCAGGTATTCCTTGATCTGCCGGCGGTAGGTTTGTAGTTGGGTCAGCTCACGGGAACTGAAGCCGGTGGTGTACACGGTGCACACGGGGTCGCCACGGTTGACCGTGGCGTTCTCCTCGGCAATGTACAGGATATCCGATACGCCCTCCTGCATGAACACGGTCTCATCCCGCACAATGATGGCGTTACCGGCCTGGGCAGACTCCTGCTCAGCAATGGTGACGATGGCCGTGCGGGGCGCCTTGTTGTTCAAAAGCTGGTTGATGCCCATGGCCCCCAGCACCGCCACCAGAAAGCCGAGGCCAATGTAGAGATAAATCATCATGTTGCGCTGGCGGGGTGGCGCCTGATAGGGCACGCGCTCGGGCAGCTCCTGCCCCGGAGGCGGTTGGCTGCCGGGCGGCACATGGCTGCCCGTACCCCCGGGGGTCAGCGGGTACTGCGGGAAACCGGCAAAGGGATCCACGGGCTGCGGGCTCTGCAGCTCCCCTTCATATACGGGAGGCATGGCCTGCTGCGGTGCTACAGGCGCCTGCCGGGGCACCTGGGGCACTGCCGGGGTAAAAAAGCCCTGCTCGTCCTCAGGCAAGGGGGCGGGAACCTGCTGGTCAGCTTGCTGCAAAGGCGGCATCTGATAGGGGCCGGGCTGGGCCGCAGGCGCCTGCCGGGGCATGCGCGGGTCAGCCGGGGCGAAATACCCCTGCTCTTCAACTTCTGCACCCGGCTGCTGGTAGGGGTTTCTCTGCGGCACAAATCCGGGCTGCCCCTGAAAGAAGCTGCCTTGTTCGCCATCCTGCGGCGGCTGTTGAGGGGGCCAGTTGGTCATCATTCCTCCCGCGGTGCCAAAAGGGATGCACGTAGGATAGCGCGAATTACATAATTTGTAAAGAATTCGTAATCTTTAGCGGCTGTCTACAGCACTGCAATCAGCGCCTGGGCGGCCTTCAACCCTTCCACCGCCGCCGACAGGATGCCCCCCGCCATGCCGGCTCCCTCCCCCGCCGGGAATACGCCCCGGATGCCGGCCTGCATGCCCGCATCCCGCACCACCCGCAGGGGCGAGGAAGATCGGGTCTCCACACCGGTCAACAAAGCCCCCCGGGAGGCAAACCCCGGCAGCCTGCGCTCAAAGACCCGCAGGGCATCCTGAAGGCCTTCCACCGCAAAGGCGGGCAGCGCCTCCCGCAGATCCACCAGCGAAACGCCGGGGCGCAGCGTAGGCATGACCTCACCCAGTTCCCGGGAGGGTCTGCCTGCCAGAAAATCCTCCGCCAATTGGGCCGGCGCCCGATACCCGCCCCCGCCCAGGCGAAAGGCCGCCTCCTCCCACCGGCGCTGGAAGGCGAAGCCGGCCAGGGGGTGGGCGGAATCAAAGTCCGCAGGGCTGACATCCACCAGCATGGCGGCGTTGGCGTTGCGCCCGCCGCGGCTGAAGGGGCTCATGCCGTTAACGCACAAGCGGTTCTGCTCGCTGCTGGCATTGACCACACGCCCACCGGGGCACATGCAGAAGGTATAGGCGCCCCGGCCGCTGCGGGTGCGGCAGCTCAGATGGTACTCTGCCGGCGGCAGACCATAGCCCTCGGCAAAATCGCCATATTGAACGCGGTTGACCACGCTTTGCAGTTGCTCCACCCGTACGCCAATGGAGAAAGCCTTAGGCTCCATCTGCATCCCTATCCCATGCAGCATCTGCTGGGTGTCCCGGGCGCTGTGGCCCAGAGCCAAAATCAGGTGGTCGCACCGCCGCTGGTGCTGCTGCCCTGCCTGCTGATATAAAACGCCCCGCACGCTCCCCCCTTCCACTACAAGCCCGCTGAGGCGCGCGCCAAAGTGCACCTCGCCCCCCAGCCTCTCGATCTCTTGGCGGATACGGGTAACCAGCCGCGGAAGCTTATCGGTGCCGATATGAGGGCGAGCCATGTACAACAACTCCGGCGGACCGCCAAAATCGTGCAGGGTATGCAGCACTTCGCCGCACAGGGGGGATTTGATGCCGCTGTTCAGCTTGCCGTCCGAAAAGGCGCCGGCACCGCCTTCGCCAAACTGAATGTTGCTTTCCTCCTCCAGCAAGCCCTGCGAAAACAACCGGCTGACCGCCTTCAGGCGTTCGCTCACCGGCTGGCCCCGCTCCAACACCAGAGGCTGCAGGCCGGCCTTGGCCAGCGTCAGGGCAGCAAACAGACCACAGGGGCCCAGGCCCACCACCACCGGCGGCAGGACGCTGCGGGCAGGGGCAACAGACATCCTGGGCTGTGGCAGCACCACCTGGGCGTCCCGCAACCTGAGCCGAGCCACCAGCTTGTCCTCCTGGGTCAGGCCCTCCACCTCTACCGTGTACACATACCGCACGCGGCTTTTATCGCGGGCATCCACACTTTTGCGAGCGATACGCAAAGAAGCCCCTTCCTGGGACTTCAAGCGCAGGCGGCGGCGGGCCTCCAGCAAAGCGGCCTCATCGCCGGCAGGTGGGTCAATGCGGATGTTGGACAGGCGGATCACAGCATGCTTACACTCCCTGAATGAAGTGCCCCCAGCATAGCAGATTCAGTTGCCGCACTCAATGCTGATCTCATTGAACAGGGAAAGCAGGTTCTCCATGCGCAGGGCCTTCTTCTCGTCCCCGGCCGCGTCCAGAACAGCCTGGCCCTGGTGCATCATCAGCAGGCGGTCACCATAGTCCAGGGCAAAGCGCAGGTTATGGGTAACCATGATGGCAGTCAGCTTGTGCTGCTTCACCATGCGGTCAGTCAACTCCATGATGACCTCCGCAGCCTTGGGGTCCAGGGCAGCAGTATGCTCGTCCAGCACCAGAAACTCAATGGGGGCAAGGCGTGCCATGGTCATGGCCAGGGCCTGGCGCTGACCGCCTGACAGACTGCCGGCCCGGGCCTGCATCATGTTTTCAAGGCCCAAACCCAGCTCGCTCAGCATCTCCCGGTAGAGGGGAATGCGAGCCTTGTCGGTGCCCGGCAGCAGGTTCATGCGCTTGAACTTGTTGTCGGCCAGGGCCATGTTCTCCTGGATGGTCATCTTGGCACAGGTGCCCATGGCCGGGTTCTGGTAGATGCGTGCCATGCGGCGGGAACGCAAATGCTCCTTCTGCCGGGTGATGTCCTGCCCATCCAGCAGAATTTGCCCGGCATCCACAGGGATGGAACCACACAGGATGTTGAGCAGCGTGGTCTTGCCCGAGCCGTTGGAGCCCACGATGGACAGGAACTGCCCTGCCTCCACACTCAGCGAAAAGCCGTCAAACAGGCCCAGCTCCCGCACAGTACCAGGGTTATAGGTTTTGTGGATGTTCCGGATTTCAAGCATGGGCCTTCTCCTTTCGCTTGATGGTGCCGCTGGCCAAAATAGCCAGAAACAGCGCGGCTGTCACCAGCTTCATGTCCATGGGCGACAGGCCGGCCGCAATGGCAAAGGCCACACACACCTTGTACAGGATGGCGCCCACCACCACCTTGGTGGTGATGCGCACCTTCTCGTTGCGGCGGAACAGGTTGAGGCCAATGATAACCGAAGCCAGGCCCAGCACCATGGCGCCGGTACCCATGCTGACCTCAAACATGCGCTGCTGCTGACACAGGATGGCTCCTGACAAAGCCACCAGCCCGTTGGCCAGCACCAGGCCCACGATCTTTACATTGCCCTTGTCTCGGCCCAGGGCAGTGACCACAGTTTCATTATCACCGGCCGCCCGCAGCAGATAGCCTGCCCGGGTGCGCAGATAGCCGTCCAGCAGCAGCTTTAGTCCCACCACGATCAGCGCAGCAATGATGAGCACCCGCAGGTCTGCAGGCAGGCTGTCCGCCAGCGGATTGTTACGGAAAATGGTTACCGCCTTGCGGGGCAACGACAGCAGCGCATTGCCGCCAGTGATGCGCAGGTTGATGGAATATAGGGCGGTCATCATGATGATACCCGAAAACAGAGCACGTACCTTTAGCTTCACGTGGATCAGCCCCGTGAACAGGCCAGCCAACGTCCCTGCCACAATGGCCGCGGCCAGCGCAGCCAGGGGGCCCCAACCGGCCAGTATTAGGGCGGAGGACACCGCCCCACCCAGAGGGAAAGAGCCGTCCACCGTCAGGTCAGGAAAATCCAGAATAGCGTAGGTAATCATGATGCCGAAGGCCAGCACCGCATAGATCAGCCCCTGTTCCAGGGTGCTGGGCAGCGTGGCCACAAAACTTGTCAGCAAGGGTTTCCCTCCAGTCAGTATTTTGAGCGTTTGCTGTCAGAAGAACCGGGCGAAGTGCTGCGGCACAGACTGTCGCAGCACTTCACCCCGGAATACAGCGCGGGGACGGTTACTCATCCACCTTGGTACCGCGGGCCATCAGATCATCGCTCAGCTTGATGCCCATGGCCTCACAGGCTGCGGTGTTGTAGTACAGGCTGCTTTCCTTGATCGTTTCAAAGGGGATATCGCCGGCCGCCTCGCCCTTCAGCACGCGGGCAGCCAGGGCGCCGGTCTGGCGGCCCAGAGCAATATAGTCCAGGCCCTCAGCGGCCACGCAGCCGCGCTTCACCTGTTCGATCTCACTGCCATACACGGGAATCTGCTTGGGCTCGGCAGCCTCCAGCACGGTATCCAGGTACTGTACTACGGTGTTGTCCAGCACCATGGTGACCAGGTCCACCTTGGAGAGGAGGGTAGGCAGGGCCAGGGCGATGTCGGCGCCGGTGGCCACGCCCAAGGCCTCCACGGTGAAGCCATGTTCGGGCGCCTGGCGCTGGTACTCCTCCACCTGCACGACGGAGTTGGTCTCGCTCAGGGTGTAGAGGATGCCGATCACCTTGGCATCGGGCTGCATGGCGCGTATGGTCTGCAACTGCTGCTTGACGGGCAGCTCGTCACTGGTGCCGGTTACATTGCCAATGCCCTTGCCCTCGGCAGTAGCCAGCTCTGCCTTGATGGGG
This sequence comes from Clostridiales bacterium, assembly GCA_012513735.1. Lineage (GTDB taxonomy): Bacteria > Bacillota > Clostridia > Christensenellales > Aristaeellaceae > UBA1038. Next base: position 8,618 of record JAAZBR010000333.1, read on the forward strand.
GAGGAAACAGCGGTGTAAATCACGGGGATCTTGTCATCAGCCGCCTTGTGGCTGACCACTGCCATGGGGGTGGCGATGGCACAAATCAGGTCATATCCGTTGTCCACAAACTGGTTGGCAATCTGAGTGGCCATACCCATATCGGCCTGAGCATTCAGCGTTTCCAGCGTTATGTTCACGCCTTCTTCAAACCCGTTCTCCTTCAGGCCCTGGATAAAGCCCTCGGCACAGTTATCCAGGGAACCGTGGACGGCAAACTGGGCGATACCGATCTTGTAGGTTTTCTGCTCCGCCAGGGAAAGGGCGCCAGTGGCCAGCAGGGCCACGATCAATAGGGCTGTAACAAACTTTTTCATGGGGTTCTCCTTTTCATTGTTGTGATCTGTGGGGTGTTGCCTTTGTTCCGGGGTTTCCGGCCACGCCAGCCATACGCAAACCCAACCTTGCGCATACAGATCACCTCCCTTCCCCTTCTACAAAGCAGAAACGCCTCAAGCAACTGCTTGAGGCGGTGTCACCGCGGTACCACTCAATTTGGCATAAAGCCCACTCTTTCCACATACCATCATATGTGCCGCCTGGATAACGGGTACGGTTCCCGTCAGAACCTACTTGCCTGCGCGTTCGGCCCCGCCCTCAGGAGTCCATTCGGCTGCTGCGTCCAGACCGCTTTCCACCCTCCGCGGCTCTCTTTGCTGAGCACCCTGCTGCGTACTTCGCTCCCTCACAGGTTATGGCCGAATTGTAACCGCCCTTTTTGTGGTTGTCAAGCCGGGAAGAGAAGGGAACATGCAAAAAACAACCGGACAGCGCTTAGCGGCCGGTTGAACGGGCAGCCGCTTCCCGGTACTGTCGGGGCGTCATCCCCTTGAGCTGCCTGAACACTTTGGTGAAGGCGCTCTGGGAGGAAAACTGGCAGTACTCCGCGATCTGAGCCAGGGAATTTGTGCTGAACCGAAGCAGCCGCTCCGCCTCCTCCACCCGCAGTCGGCGGATGTAGTGGCCCAGGTTCTCCCCCGTCTCCTTCTTAAACCGGGCGCTCAAATAATCCGGATGCACATACACCTGCCGGGCGATGTCCTTGACTGACAGCTTATCAGACAGGTGTTCCTCGATGTAGTGAACCGCGCTGCGCACGATACCGGACAGCCGTTGCTGCTGCAGATCCGCCACCTGCTCGGTGAAGCGGTTCACCATATGCTCCTCCAGGGCGGCCAATGCCTTAGGATCCCACATTTCCTCCAGGGTCTGGATGAAGGTATCGGCCAAAGTGAAAGCCTGTCCTGCCTCCACCCCCCCTGCAATGGCGGCACGGCTGCACAGCGCGCAGCTTCCGATAAGGGAGTTTTTGAGGGACCGCAGGGGATCTTTGGCCACAGTGGCCCGGGACAGCCTGTTGATCTCTGCCAGCGCCTGTAAGGCCCTGCGCTTGTCCCCCATGCGGATGGCCCGGGTCAACTCCTGCTCAAGGAAAAGGGGCGGGTGTTCAAAGAGGGCCATGCGGTTCTGCACAACGTTGAGCTGATAAAGTCGGCGCACATCGGGGAAGCTGTCCTCCTCCTGTTGTCCCTGCCCCTCAAACAGGCGCACCATCAGCTTGCCCAGGAAGAAAACGCTCTCCTGCTCCAGTACCGGCAAAACCCGGTAATGCTGCAGCAGCAATTGCTGCCGGCCTTCGTCTTGGGTAAGCAGACGCGCCAGGCGCTGAAGCTGCAGTTCCTCCATCGGCTGGGACAGCCAGGGGCCCAACAGCAAGGCCCCGGTCTGGCTGAGGGCATAGTACAGGTACTGCTCACCCATTTGGTTCTGCAAAGGCTGGGCGCTGGTCCACAGCCCGTCCGGGGGCGACAGATCGTTCAGGGGATCGCTGCCCGACAGGATCAGGCTGGCGCTCTGCCGCTGCTGGGGCAGGGCATAGGTCAACTCATTCCCGCTGTACAGCGCTGCCTGTACTCTGCAGGCATGGTGGAGCTGGCGCAGGCTTTGGATCATGGCGGTGACAGACATGGGAACCCCTCCTTTCAGGGCTACTTTGATCGACAATATATCATAAATATCGGTTATATGATATAAATGATGGAAGAATAAGGGTATGATGTGACCAGAAAATTGGAATGCAGACCTGCGTTCCGATGCACAAAATAAAAACGGAGGATCTTCAAAATGAAAAAACTTATCGCACTGCTTCTGGTAGCCGTGCTGGCGCTGGGTAGCATGGCTGCCTTGGCCGCTGAACCGACCGTGATCAAATTTGCCGCCCAGGGTGACTCCACCCCCGCCACCCAGGCGGTGATCGACGCTTACAATGCTTCCCAATCCGCCTACAAGGTGGAGTGGGTGGACATGACCAACGACTCGGGCGCCATGCGCGAGCAGCTCATCACCACCCTGAAGGCGGGCAGCAGCGATTATGACGTGCTGTCCCTGGACGTGGTGTGGGCAGGTGAATTCGCCGCCGCAGGCTACATCCAGCCCCTGGACATGCTGATGGATGAGGCCGGCCTGAAGGCGGAAGACTACAATGCAGGCTCCATGGCCTCGGGCGCCTACTCCGGCAAGCAATATGTAATGCCCTTCTTCCCCGACCTGGGTATGCTGTTCTTCCGCAGTGATGTGGTGTCCGCAGAAGACGCCGCCAAGCTGGTATCCGGCGACTACACCTGGGCAGATCTGCAGGCCATGGCTGAGAAGTACATGGGCCAGGGCGACACCAAGGACGGCTTTGCCTTCCAGTCCGCACTCTATGAAGGCCTGGTTTGCAACGCCAACGAGTTTACCGCCAACTGGAAGGACCTGAAGGGCGGCCTGGAAGCCATGAAGGCCATGATCGACTCTAAGGCCACCGCCGACAACATCATGACCTATACCGAGGGCGAGACCCACAACTCCTTCATCAAGGGTGAGAGCGTGTTTGCCCGCAACTGGCCCTACATGTGGGGCATGATCAAGTCCGAAGGCACCATCAAACCCAACCAGGTGGGTATCGCACCCCTGCCGGGCGGCTCCACCGTGGGTGGCTGGCTGCTGGCCATCAACAAGAACAGCAAGAACACCGAAGGCGCCTTTGACTTCATCAAGTATCTGAACTCCGAGCCCGGCCAGATCGTGATGAGCCAAGCCTACCTGCCGGGCTATAACGCCATGCTGACCAATGAAGAAGTAGTCAAAAACAACGAACTGCTGTCCATGGAAGGCTTCCAGAACGCGCTGAAGACCACCATCGCCCGCCCCGTTTCCGCTGAGTACAGCAAGGTATCCGACGCGCTGCAGCAGGCCATTCACGCCTACCTGAGCGGTACCGGCACTGTGGACGATGCCGTGAAGGCCATCGAAACGGCGCTGGCTCAGTAAAGTACCCATCCATCGCCGGAGAAGGGTCCGCCCTTCTCCGGCGTTTCATTAGCTAAGCAACCGGAAGGCAGGTGAGTAGAATGCCCAAACGCATAACCTGGCGGCAGTTTCTGTTCGTGCTGCCCCTGCTGCTGCTGGTGAGCGTGTTTTCCCTCTACCCCATTTTCACGTCAGGTGTCTATTCCTTCTTCGACTACCAGACCAACGACCAAACCCGCAACGCCCTGTACACCGAGGGACATCTCAACGCGCCGTTGTTCCACGAGGACGGCACCTACCTCAACTTCTACCTGAAAAAGGACCTGTCCTTGGTGGATGAGACCGGGCAGCAAACCATCGCAGCCCTTCAGCAGGATATTTTAGAAGCCATCTCACCCTATGCGGAGGCTAAGCAGCCTTTGGCCCTCTCCGGCGAAGGTGCCAAGCAGGTGACGGCCTTCGTGGCGAATATCCGGCAGCGGGTCAAAGACCTGGAGAATGCCTATCCCGATGTGGAGTTAAACATTTCAAAAAGCGCGGACAGTTTGCTTGATGAGATGGACAGCACCGTGGTGGGCAGCAACTTCATCGGCCTTGAGGGCTACAAACGGCTTGGGCAAGACGGTCGGTTCTTCTCGGCGCTGCGCAATACGCTGGTGTTCACGATAATCTCCGTCTTCTTTGAGCTGCTGATCGGCATGGGCCTGGCGCTGGTGATGAACCGGGCGGTGCGGGGCATCGGCTTGGTGCGCACCGTCAGCCTGATCCCCTGGGCCATCCCCACGGCAGTGTCCGCCCTGATCTGGACCTACCTGTACGACGGCACCAGCGGCATTGTTGCCCGCCTGTTCACCCAGCTGGGGCTGATCGCCTCCCCGGAGCTGTTGCTGACCAGCGCTAGCGGCACCATGGCCGCGGCCATTATCGCCGATGTATGGAAAACCACCCCCTACATGGCGCTGCTTCTGCTGGCGGGCCTGCAGGTGATCGACCATGGCCTCTATGAATCGGCCAGCGTGGACGGGGCGGGGCCTGTGCGCACCTTCATCCGGATCACGCTGCCGCTTTTAAAGCCCTCGCTGCTGGTAGCGCTGTTGTTCCGCACGCTGGATGCCTTCCGGGTATACGATCTGATCGCCGTGCTGACCAAGGGCACGCCGGAAACCTTGTCCATATACGCCTACAAGGTGATGGTGGGCCAGGGCAACTACGGCTACGGCGCGGTGATCGTGCTGGCCATGTTTGTGTGTGTTGGCCTGATCGCCCTGCTCTATGTCAAGGTGCTTGGCGCAGAGCTGATCAACGAGTGAGGGGAGGATGAGCATGACAACCCTAGTTAAAACAAACAGACTGAAGCCCCAGGGTAGCCGGTTCAACCCCCTAAGCTGGCTGGTGATCGCGCTGTTCCTACTGATCATGGTGTTCCCTTTCCTGTGGATCCTGATCACCTCCTTTAAGCCGGGTTCCGAGATCTATGGCCGGGATACCGCCTTCCGCATCCTCGCCATTAACCCAACGTTATCAAACTATGAAACGGTGCTTCAAAAGGGCATCCTGTCCTCGGTCAAAAACTCCATGATCGTGTCCTCCATCACCACAGCCTATGTGGTGCTGGTGGCCTCCATGTCGGCATACATACTGGCCAGGTTTACCTTTAAGGGCAAACGCCTGCTGATGGGGCTGATTCTGGGCATCTCCATGTTCCCCCAGATGATCATCGTGGGCCCGGTGTTCAACCTGTATTACAACCTGAAGGCGCTCAACAGTTACTGGGTAACGCTGGCCTACTCCACCATCACGCTGCCCAGTGCAGTGTGGATCATGGTGGCCCACTTCAAGCGTATCCCCCTGTCCATCGAAGAGGCGGCCCGCATCGACGGCTGCAACCTGTGGCAGATGCTGTGGAAGGTCATCTTTCCCATTGCGGCGCCCGGCGTGTTCACCACCGCCATCATGACCTTCATCGCCGCCTGGAACGAGTATTTGCTGACCCTGACCCTTAATTCCGACAAGGCGTACCACACAGTGCCGGTAGCCATCAACGCGTTGCGCACCCAGTTCACCATTCTGTGGGGCGAGATCACGGCCGCCACCGTCATCGTGATCATCCCCACGCTGATTATCGTGCTGCTGTTCCAGAAGCAGATTGTTTCCGGCATCACCAGCGGCGCTGTGAAGGAATAATGCTACCCGCGGCGCCTGGCGCCGTTGCCGACCAACACGGAGGTTTTCATGACGACCATACAGCCCCTGGTTTTTACCGGGTTTGATCCCCATCGAAATGCGCTGGAGGAAAGCCTGTTCCACACAGCCAATGGCTACCTGGGGGTGCGCGGCTGCCCTGAGGAGGGCGCGCCCCAGGGCGTACCCAGCATACGGGGCGCCTACATCAATGCGTTTTACGACACCAAGCCCATTCACTATGGGGAAAAGCTGTATGGATTTCCGGAGACGCAGCAAGGCATCGTCAACCTGACCGATGTGCAGACGGTACGCCTGTATCTGGAGGACGAGGCTTACGCGCCGCTGGCATCAGGCCAGGTGCTGGACTACAAGCGGGAGCTGGACATGCAAAAGGGGCACGCCATCCGCACAGTGCGCTGGCGCTCCCCCGCAGGCCGGGAGGTAGAGGTTACGGTACGGCGCATGGCCTCCCTGGCCCAGCGGGAGCTGTTCATCCTGCACTACACCGTGAAGGCGCTCAACTTCTCCGGCCGTGTGCGGCTGGTCAGCCGGGAGGAGGGGGATGTGCGCAACTTCGCCGACCCCAATGACCCCCGGGTGGCAGGTCAAAGCCTGCAGCACCTGGCCGTGAAGGAGATTCGCCCCCTTGAGTCGGGCGGCCTGATCGTTTCCCGCACGCTGGCATCTAATCTGCAGCTTGCGGTGGCAGTTGGCTATACGCCCCCCGCCGGCTTCTCCCTGTGGATGGAGGGGCAGACCTCCGCTATCGAGGGGCACATGGAGGGCATGCTGTACCAAGGGCAGTCTATCGCCTTCACCAAGCACGTCGTTTTTGCAGACAGCAGACGCCACCAGGATCCTGTCGGGACGGCTCTTTCTCTGCTGAAAGAAACCACCGCCCATCCGCTGATGCGCTATGAGGTCCTGCAGCGGGAAATGCTCCAGCAATTCTGGCAGCACAGCCGGATCACCGTATCCGGCGACCCTGCCCTGCAAAGAAGCCTGGATTTCAGCCTGTACAGCCTGTATTGCTCGGTAGGCCGTGACGCCGTCAGCAGCATGCCGGCCAAGGGCCTGTCGGGCGAGGGATATGAGGGGCACTACTTCTGGGACGTGGAGATCTATGTCTTCCCCTTCTTCCTGATGACATCGCCCGACCTGGCCCGGGGGCTGCTCAGCTATCGCCATGCCATTCTGCCCGCCGCGCGGGAGCACGCCCGCGCCATGGGGCATCAAAAAGGCGCCCTCTATGCGTGGCGCACTATTGCGGGGCCGGAATGCTCGGGCTATTTTCCCTCCGGCTCCGCCCAGTATCACCTGGGCGGCGACATTGCCCACGCCTTCTTACAGTATTACTATGCCACCGATGATCTGGACTTCATGGCGCACAAGGGCGCCGAAGTGCTGGTGGAGGTGGCCCGCCTGTTCCTGGATGCCGGCCACTGGCAGGGCGACAGCTTCCGCATCGACGCGGTGACAGGGCCGGATGAATATAGCTGCATCGTCAACAACAACTTCTACACCAACGCGGGCGCCCAGGACACCCTGCGGGGAGCGGCCCGTATGGTGAAAAAGCTGCAAGAGGCCGGCAAGGCCGGCCCGGTGCTGGCCGCCACCGGCGTCACGCCAAGTGAGCTGTCCGCCTTTGAGCGTGCAGCAGATCATATGTACCTGCCCTATGATGAAGCCTTGGGCATCCACGCCCAGGACGACGGCTTTTTAAGGCTGAAGAAACTGGATCTACACACCATCCCCAAGGAGAACTATCCCCTGCTGCTGCACTACCATCCCCTGTGGCTGTACCGCCACCAAGTGTGCAAGCAGGCGGATACCGTGCTTGCACACTACCTGTACGAGGATCTGGCGGATGAGGACACCATGCGCCGCAGCTATGAGTACTACGAAGCCTGCACCACCCATGACAGCTCGCTATCACGGTGCGTGTTCTCCATCATGGCTGCCCGCCTGAACAACATAGACAAGGCCCTGGCCTATTTCCGCGATTCGGCCACTCTGGACCTGGATGACGCCCACGGAAACACCAAGGATGGCATCCACACCGCTACCATGGGCGGCACCTGGCTGGCCCTGACCGCAGGCTTTGCGGGGCTGCGCATCAAGCAAGGCGGCCTCAGCCTGAGTCCCCGCCTGCCCCGGAGCTGGACAGGCTACAGCTTTCCGATGATGTGGCGCAACAGCGCCTTGCACGTCACGGTCACCGGGGATGGCTGCCAGGTGGAGACCCTGTCGGGCGACCCGGTCTGCCTTGCTATCAACGGCCAACCGGTGCAGGTGTCCCCCGGCCATCCCGCACATCTGCCCCTGAAGGTTGGCTAAGTGCTGCGAAGATCGTCAAAGAAACTGCCCGCGGCCTGCAGGGAGGGGAAAATCCAGTCATAGCCCTGCAGGTTGTGGGGCTGGCCAATGGCGCAGCAGCGCATGCCACCCGCCCGGGCGGCCTCAATGCCCGCCTGGGCATCTTCAAACACCACGCAGCGGGCAGGCAATACCTGCAGCATCCGCGCTGCAGTGACAAACACCTCCGGATCAGGCTTGGCCCGGGTGACCACTGTGCCATCGGATACCGCGTCAAACAACCCCTGCAGCCCTGTGCGCTCCAGCACCAGGCTGCAGTTCTTGCTTGCGGAGCCGATGGCGCACAGCACCCCCGCCTGTTTTTGTCTTTCCACAAACGCCCGGGCGCCTGGCAGCACATCGGCGGGCGTCATGCCGTTCACCAAGTTTACATACCAGGCGTTTTTCAGCGCCATGCCCTGTTCAAAGCGTGCCCTTTCCAGGTTCACGTCGGCCATTTCGCACAGCATGTGCATGCAGGCCTCCCGGTTCACCCCCTTGAACCGCTCGTTGTCCTCAGGCGTCAAATCCATATCAAACCACTCTCGGGCCAGCCGTTTCCAGGCCTGGTAGTGAAAATGAGCAGTGTCCACCAGCACCCCGTCCAGGTCAAAAATCATGGCGCGCATTTGTTGTCCAATCCCTCCCCAGCGTTCTGTTCTCAGGATGAGTATACCCGATCCGCCCGATAAAGGGAGCCCCGCGGTCATTTCCCATGTTGAGGTATGATACATAGGTAACACTTAAGGGAAAGAAAAGCAGAGAGACTTTGGTAGAATGGTTTTGCAACAAACTAACTACTGAAGGAGCTCTCTGCATGGACAAGTTAACTCAAGATGCACA
>JAAZBR010000334.1 GCA_012513735.1 Clostridiales bacterium
CGTCAACTGCCGCAACGTGCATGTGTTCGCCATGGACGAATGGGCAGACCAGGATGGAAAGATTGCGCCCATTACCTACGAGGCCAGCCTGGCCCGGCACATGCTGAAGTATCTGTATGAGCCCATCGAAGAGAAGAACCGCATGCCGCTGGAGAACATGCACTATCCCACCGATGAGAACATCGGCCACTACTCCAAGATGATTGTGGAAGTGGGCGAAGGCGGGGCGGACTTCTGCTCCTCCAGCCCCGGCTGGTCGGGCCACATGGCGTTCATCGATCCGGTGGATGATTTCATCAAGCCTACCATGGAGGAGTACCTGAAGCAGGAGGCCGCGGTTGTCAACCTGCACCCGCTGACCATTGCGCAGAACTCGCTGCACGGCATCTTCGGCACCTCTGGCAACATCGCCAACGTGCCGCCCAAGGCAGCCACCATCGGCCCGGTCGACGTATACAACGCAAGGGAGCGCATGGAGGTTCATGCCCTGCAGACCTACGGCACCTTCTCCTCCTGGCAGCGTATGGTTTCCCGCCTGATCCTCCACGGGCCCGTGACCCCGCTGGTACCCAGCTCCATGCTGCAGCTCATGAAGACTCAGGTGTACGTCAGCCTGCCGCTGGCTGAACCCTTCTGTGCCGACGAGCTTGCAGGATACTGATATGCTGGCGATTATCAACGCTCATCTCATCATGCCTGACCATTTGATTCCGGAGGGAATCCTGCTGGTTGAGGATGGTCGGATAAAGGATTTCGGCGAAATGCGCCTGATGAGCGTGCCGGAGGGGGCGGAAGTACTCGATGCGGGCGGCGCCTTTCTGGGGCCCGGTCTGATCGATATTCACACTCACTCCGGAGGCAGCGCCTGGTTCTATGAAGAACCGGGCGCGGCCGCCCGCCACCATCTGGCCCACGGCACCACGTCCGTGCTGCCGACCCTTTACTTCAACTTGACGCTGCAGCAACTGCTGGACGGGGTGGACGTGGTCAGGCAGGCTGCCGGCACCAAAGAAGGCGCCAACATTCGCGGTATCTACATGGAAGGTCCCTATCTGAACCCCAAGTATGGTGCAGACCGCGAAAACAACCCCTGGAAAGGGGACATTGACAGCAAAGACTACCAGCCGCTGATTGACAGGGCGACCGATTTCATCAGGGTCTGGTGTCTTGCGCCCGAGCGGCCCGGCGTGCTGGATTTTGTGGACGATGTGCTGAAGAAGGATCCCAACATGATCTTCTCCGTAGCCCACAGCGAGGCATCGCCCGATCAGATCAACGCGGTGGAGAACCTGCGCCTTGCCACCCACCACACCAATGCTACCGGCGATCTTGTCAAATATCCCGAAGTGCGCGGAGTGTGCGTGGATGAAACCGTCAACTACCGAGATGACATCTATGCCGAATTGATTTGCGATTCCCGCGGCATCCACGTGGATCCCTATATGCTGCGGCTTGTGCTGAAGATCAAGGGGAAAAGCAGGGTGATTTTGGTCTCCGACGCCTGTGTGTTTGATGGACCCATACCGCCCGGCTATGATGGGGTGACCGACATCAACTTCGACCATGCCGGCGAGATTGCCGGAAGCAAGCTGACGCTCGACAGGGCCTGCCGCAACATGATGGTACACACCGGCGCAAGCCTGGTGGACGTGTTCCGCTATGCTTCCTTGAATCCTGCGGATATGCTGGGCTGGAAAGACCGTGGCCGGATCAAGCGCGGTGCAGTTGCTGATCTGGTACTGACCGATCACTGGATGAACATAAGCAAGGTACTGTTGGCAGGGGTACCCCAAGATTAGCGCTGGAGGATGTATGCAATCACTCAAGGTTGGATTTGACCGTACCATCATTACCCCGCCCCATGGTACGCCCATCAGCGGGTACTTCTTTGAACGCCTGGCGACCGGCGTGCTGGATGACTTGGAGCTGAACACCTTCGCCGCCACGGACGGCAAGACTACCCTTGTGTTGCTCTGCGCAGATCTGCTGCAGATTCAGCAGCCCAGAATGGACTATTATCGTAAAGCCGTTGCAGAAAAGGCGGGGATTCCCTATGAGGCAGTGTTCATCTGCTGCACCCACACTCATACCGGGCCTGACATTGGAAAGGGAGAGGAATACTTTACCAACTGGGAGCGTACGCTGGTAGACTATATGGTCAGCAGCGCCCAGCGTGCGTTGGATGACTTGGCCGATGCCAGCATTGAGACAGCCCGCGGCAGGGTGGAGCGCATTTCCTTTATCCGCCGGTATCGCATGAAAGACGGGCATGTGCGCACCAACCCTGGGGTAGGCAACCCCGACATCCTGGAGAGCATCGGCCAGCCCGATGAAACACTGCAGCTCATTCGCATGAAGCGACAGGGCAAACGGGATGTGGCGCTGGTTAACTTCCAAGTGCATCCCGACGTGATCGGCGGCACGCTGTTCTCTGCCGACTATCCGCGCTTTGTGCGCCAAACGGTGGAACAGGCGCTGGATCAGCAGGTTTACTGCATTTACCTCAACGGCGCTCAAGGGGATACCAACCACCTGAACACCGCCCCCCTTCCAGGGGAGAGCAATGGGCTGACAGAGCAACATTTTGACGCCGTCCGCGGCTATGAGCACAGCAAGAACATGGGTCGGGCCATCGGTGGGGAGGCGGTCAAAATCTACGGGCGGGCAGCTTCACAAAATCCCCTTCCCCTGCGCTTCCTGCAGAAGACTGTCCGTGTCCCTTCCAACCAGGCCAACCCCAAAGACCTGTCCGAGGCACACCGCATCGCGGATTTGCACAACAGCGGACACGACGATCAGCTTCCCTGGTCGGACATGGAGCTGACCACCGCCGTGGCAGAGGCGTTGCGCATGGTGGCTCTGGAGCATGGGCCTGAATACTATGATCTGGATATTGCTGCCATTACCCTGGGGGATGTGGCCATTCTGGGTATTCCCGGCGAGCCCTTTACCCAAATTGGCCTGCAAATCAAGGAGCAGTCCCCCTTCGCCATGACGGTGACCTGTTGCCTGTCCAACGGCAGCGAAGGCTACTTCCCCATGAAGGAAGCCTATGACGAGGGCGGCTATGAGGCCCGCAGCTCCTTTTACAAAGGCGGCGTGGCAGAGATCATCATTGAACAATCGGTGCAACTGCTGAAGGAGCTGCACAGAAGCTGATTTTCACTACACAAACAAGTTAGAGGCCCTGGCTATTACGGGGGGCCTCTGCTTGTGCAAACGATACAAGCCATCGTTATTTCATGGCCTGTACGCTCTTCATGGCCTGATAGAGGGCGTTGAACTGCCGGTGCTTACGTTCCAGCAGTGC
>JAAZBR010000335.1 GCA_012513735.1 Clostridiales bacterium
AGAAAAGAGAATGCCAGGCCCCCGTCGCGCAGCAGCTGGGATTACGGTATAATAGCAGCAGCAGTCGAAAAGGCATCATGACATGAAGGGAGAATCCAGCATGATTACATTGACAAACAAAACCCTGACCGTGGTCATTTCGCCGCTGGGTGCGGAGCTTCAATCCATCAAAAGCGCTGATGGCACCGAATATCTGTGGCAGGGAGATCCGACATTTTGGAAAAGCCGGGCCACCAACCTGTTCCCAGTGGTGGGCCGTCTGCAAGGCCAAAGCTATACCGTGGCGGGTGAAAAATACGACATCGGGATCCATGGCTTTCTACGCCATGCCCAGACCCAACCCCGGCAGCTTTCGGACACCGAGGCCCTGTTTGAGCTGGAAGACAATGAGGACACACGCAAGCAATACCCCTTTTCCTTTGTGGCAGGGGTGCAGTATCGGCTGGAAGACAGCACACTGCACATCGCCTACCGGGTGCACAACAGCGGCGACAGCATGATGTACTTCGGCCTGGGCGGCCACCCGGGCTTCAATATCCCGCTGGAAAAGGGCCTGGCTTTTGAAGATTACATGCTGTGCCTGGACGGCGCCTCCCAGCGCCTGCTGCTGTCCCCCAGCTACCTGATGAGCTGGCAAAGTGAGCCCTTTCCGCTGAAGGATGGCTGCCTGCCGCTGCGCCACGACCTGTTTGATGATGACGCCATCGTGCTGAAGCGCACAGGCGGCACCCGCGCCACCCTGCGGTCCCTGAAAGGCACCCGGTCTGTCACGTTGGATCATCCCCACATGCCTTACCTGGGGATCTGGCACAAGCCCCACAGCCAGGCGCCCTTTGTGTGCCTGGAACCCTGGCTCAGCCTGCCCGGTCGGGATGGTGTCACCGAAGCACTGGAAACCCAGCCCGACCTGGTGCACCTGGCCCCCGGCAAGGACTATGCAAACCACTGGTCCATTACCATTGCGCAATAATTCCGCTGAATCACCGCCCGGGTTCCCCGTCCGGGCGATCTCTTGGGCAACAGGACGCCAAGGCGCCGGAAAGAGCTCTGTATGACTGAACACGTCCATTCGTTCCCTCGTATCGGCCGCTTGCCGGCCGGTCCGCGTAACCTGATCACCGATGTGTCGGGCGTGCTGGTGGGGCACTGCACGTTGGATGCCGGGCCGGTGCAAACCGGTGTCACCGCGGTGCTGCCCCATGGGGGCAACTGCTTTACACACAAGGTACCCGCCGCCTGCCATGTGATCAACGGCTTTGGCAAAAGCTTGGGGCTGGTGCAGGTGGAGGAACTGGGGCAGTTGGAAACGCCCATTCTGCTCACCAACACCCTGTCGGTGGGCACTGCCTGGACAGCCCTGGCACGGCACATGCTGGTGCAGAATCCCCGGATAGGACGTGAAACCGGCACCGTGAACCCCGTGGTGATGGAGTGCAACGACGGCTTCCTGAACGACATTCGCGGCATGCATGTGGAAGAGTCCCATGCTCAGGCCGCCCTGGCTGCGGCTGCTGTAGATTTCGCCCAGGGCGCTGTGGGCGCCGGGCGCGGCATGCGGTGCCATGGACTGAAAGGGGGCATCGGCTCCGCCTCACGGGTGGTGCAGATCAGTGCCGTGTCCTATACCCTGGGCGCCCTGGTGCTGACAAACCACGGTCAACTGGCTGACTTGTCCATCGCAGGGGAGCACGTGGGCAGCGGCC
>JAAZBR010000336.1 GCA_012513735.1 Clostridiales bacterium
AGCAGATAAGCTGGGTGTTCAGTCCGGCCATCGGCCCCTTTTTGCTGCTGGTGATCAAGGATCTTCCCAGCGCGCAGAAGGCCCTGCGCGATGCGGGCTATGTGTTGTTGGATGAGGATAAGATATGCAGAGCATAATGCCCATTCTGCGGCGTACGAGCAGCCTGGTGTTCCTTCAAAACCTACGCTACAACATTGCGGCGCTCCGCCGCCATGTGGGACCCAAGGTCAAGGTGCTGCTGGTTGTCAAGGCAGATGCCTATGGCCATGGCATCGTCCCATGCAGCGTGGCCGCCCAGGAGGAGAAGGTGGACTGGCTGGGCGTTGCGCTGGCCGAAGAGGGGATGCAGGTGCGCCAGGCAGGTGTCAGCCTGCCCATCTTAGTGTTCGGCGCCCTGAACGCCGAGGGAATGGACTGCGCCTGTGAGCATGGCCTCACCATTCCCCTGCCAGATGCCCACAGCGTGCATCTGGCGCAGACTGTCGCCGAAAAGTATAACAAGACAATAGATGCGCACATCAAGCTGGACACCGGTATGGGCCGCATCGGTGCCCGCACGCCTGAGGAGGTGCAGAGCATCCTGCAAACCCTGGTTGCCTGCCCTCGGGTAAAGCTGAAAGGGGTATTCACCCACCTAGCCAATGCCGATGGCGAGGACCGCACCTACACAGACATGCAGCTCAAGCGGTTTGCCGAGCTGCGTGCGCCGCTGCCCCAGGGGCTGCTGGTGCATATGGCTGCCAGCGGCGGCGCCATGTTCAGGCCGGATACCCACTTTGGCATGGTGCGGGTAGGCACGGCGCTGTATGGCTATCCCCCCGAAGGCAGCCCGGTCGCGTTCAAGCCCTGCATCAGGATTTCGGCGGAGATCACCTTTGTAAAACACATTGAGCCGGGCGAAAGCGTCAGCTACGGCTGCACCTTCACAGCCAGCAAGTCCACAAAGGTGGCCACCATCGCCGTCGGCTACGGAGACGGCTATCCCCGCGCCCTATCCAACAAGGGACGGGTGCTGATCCACGGACAAAGCTGCCCCATTATCGGGCGGGTGTGCATGGATCAGTTCATGGTGGACGCCAGCGGCGTGGAGAATGTTCAGCCGGGAGAGACAGCTGTGTTGATCGGTCGGCAGGGCCAGGCCTTCATTGGTGCCGATGAACTGGCCCGAACCATCGGTACGGTAACCTATGACATTCTGCTATCGCCGGGTTCACGCATCCCCAAGCGCTATACCTATCAACCGGAGGAGTAAGTGACCGCACGTAAAGGCAAGCCCAGGCAAGATATCGTCTTCAAGCCCTACCTGAAGGGACATGCAGTCAGCCTGCCGGCGGCCAAACGCGGCCTGCGTATCCTGGCCTATCAGATCGCCTTTGCCTTCCTTTTTTTGCTGATCGGACCGCTGTTTAACTTTGAATCGCTGGTGCTTC
Source organism: Clostridiales bacterium (assembly GCA_012513735.1). GTDB lineage: Bacteria > Bacillota > Clostridia > Christensenellales > Aristaeellaceae > UBA1038. The sequence continues at coordinate 1,431 of JAAZBR010000336.1, forward strand.
GGCTGCTCATCAACCTAGCTATGGTAACGAGCCTGATGGTGCTTCTGTATATCGAGGGCACCCGTGCCGGGGTGGAGGATGTCAGCTTTGCGCAGATCGCGCTGCAGCGCCAGCAAAACGGTAAAACTATTGATGTCAGAGAGCTGAATCGCTGCTACCATCCCGCAAAGGGCTTCGTGACGGCGCTGCTGGGCACCCTTCCCCTGCTGTTGATCAGCCTGCTGTTTGCGCTGACCGTACAGCCGCGCCAATATGTGCTGGGCTCCCTGCCCGACTGGGTGGCTGCCTATGAACGGCGTGCCGACATCGGGCTGGCGCTTTCCTATTACCATGAGCAGCGGAGCCTGACGCTGCCGGATCTGTTGGGTATCGCTGTACGGTTGTTCATCTTGCCGTTCATCAACATGGTGAGCCAGAACGACACCAGAGCGCTGTGCCTGGTGGACAGACTGAGCCCGCTGTTGATTTTGCTTCCCCCCTGCGCCTATGGAACAGGATATCTACGGGGGCCTGTTCTGCGCGCCCGGGTGCATGGTGCCATTGAGTCAGACAACCGGCGACGCCAGCGCCGCCGCAAGGCCACCAAATCCGCGGAAGAG
>JAAZBR010000337.1 GCA_012513735.1 Clostridiales bacterium
AAATCCTCACCCAGCCACAGGTCACAGGGCACAACGGAGGCGCGGTCGATTAGCGGATGGCGAACGCGCACAAAGCGGATCTGCCCCACATCGTTCATCCGCGGAGAGATGGCGCCCATGGCGCGGGCCAGGGTTCCCTTGGCGAAAATGTAGTCAAGCTGAATCAGGATTTCCACATTGGACTTGATCAGCGGAGCCTGTCCGGCAATCTGATCCGACAGCTCGCCCAGAATACGCTCGATCTCCTGCTCTTCCTTTAGCGTCCATTGCTTTAGCTCGTTCCCCAGCTCCACAACAGACATGGGCTCAATAAACAGTGTAGCGCCTGATGATGACTGATCATGCACCAATCCCGGTACAAACTGCCGGTACTCCTGCCGCACGGGGATGACATAGCGCCCATTGCGTACCGTAACAATGCTCTCCTGCAGGTATTTGGCTGCGCTACCCTGGGTAAATGCACGCAGTTTCTCCTTCACGCGGTCGTTGTGCAGGCGAAGCTGACGGCGGATGTCCGCCAGGGCCGGGCTGGCATTGTCGGCAATTTCATCCTCAGAAATGATGGAATCTTTCAACCGGCGCTCCAGGGGATAGTTGGTGGTCAGCACGGTGGAAAGACCGCTCAGGATCGGGCGTTTCTCTTCTTCCCCATCCAGCGCAGCCTTGGCAATACTGGTTGCCCGTAGGCAATCTGCCACATCCAGCAGCGCCCGAGGGGATAGGGTGGCTCCCTTCAAGGCGCGTCCCAAACTGGGGCGGATATCCTGAAATCGCTGTAACGGATTATCGCCGCGATAGGTGAGCAGCATCAGCGCCTCTTCGGTTTCAGCCTGTGCGTATCTGGCATCCTGGAGGTTGTCAAAGGGAAGAAGCTGGTGGCAAAGCGCAGCACCTGCCTCGGTTAACGCATAGCTGGCCAGTTGTTCCCGTATTTTGGTGAATTCCAACACCCGCAGCGCTTTTTGCATCAGAGGTGATTCGGTCAACCTACTCAACTCCTTCCTCCAGCCGACCAACCTCCCGGAGCAGATCCAGAGCCGGTAGCGCTTTCTGCCTAAGCAGGGCATCATAATAGCGGGTGATCATCAAGGCCACATCAAGCGGCTCATCGCTGAAATCAAGCAGCCAACGGTTTCCAAAGGCACGCTTGGACAGATGAAGCGGCCGATGGTGCAATAGTTCCACCAGACAGCCCTCCGGCAGGTGAACCCGCCGCAGGGGAAAGGCGGCTCCCAGACGGTCTTTTAACCCATCCTCGGCCAATCCCTTGCCCTGCCGGCACAGTGTGCACTGCGCTCTGCCCTTTGTAAGCCCCCGGAAGGTTCTTTCCGGACAGTGATTGAGCAACATATCCGTTGTGCGGCCATAAACCATAAGGATTGCCGTCGGCTGTTGCTTCTGCGCTATCGCCTGCATTTCTTCCCGCTTCAACTCAGGAGACAGCACGAAGGCGATACAGCCATAGCTGGCCAGCAGCTGCAGGGTGTGGATGTTCCATGCTGGGATGCCGCTGCCACAGTACATATGACACGGCCAGCGCAGATGCAATTGCCCTGGGTTTTCCAACAGAACAGGCAGGCCTGCTTCACAAACCATAGCATGCAACTGTTGCAGATTCATGTCGGAAGTTTGACGCGGCAGACATAATGCATCGCCGTGGGATAGGCTGCCTAGGTGGACCGGCAGTTCAGGATCCGTATAGTCCTCCGGCGTATACAAAAAATGATCGGCTCCCGCGTGCAAAAAGGCGTTGCGGGCATCAATGTCCCTGCTACGCACATAGAGAATCGGTACACTGACAGGCTCAGCTGGTTCACTGCTATACCGCGGCTGAAAGTGTCTCGCTGCGGCAGGGGCACGCTGGTGGTTGTCCAGCCTGCATGCTGTCATGGCCTGAAGGGCATTGCGCCGCAGAGCATTCAGCGAACTGACCGGCAAAAAACTGGCATCCTGGGAATCAAACTGATAGTTGGCTATGGCATAGGGAGTACCTCCGGTTTTTGTAATGGATGCCCGGGTGCTCTCAGCCGTCATCGGTCGCTCCAATGCGGGCCGCGGTACATCACCCTGGATGGAGACGGTACATTGCTGTCCATCGCGCAAGCTCAGTTCTGCCGGCACTCCGCTGCGCACACGCAAAGCGGCTTCAAGGGAAATGGCGGGAAGAGGGGAGCTGATCGCAGCGTTTGCCTGTGACATCTGCTGGGCATCCACAAGGCGGCTCACCTTGTCGCCTGCAGCCGCAGGTTTATAGTGGCGTATTCCGGCTTCGCCACCTGCAGGAACTTCCGGCCCTGCGTAAATCATTTCCTGCAATACACTGCTGTGTATTTGCAGTTGATCGCCATCGTGAAGGGCGCGCTCCACTTTGATCTGGCTAATGAACACGCCTTTCATTGGCCGCGTGCTGATGACGGTACCCAGGGGAACTCCCTGGTGTGATACCTGCTGGGGGTGAATGATGTCAGCATCTGCCTGGCCCTTGGCATATCCGCTGGTAAATCCCCCCCGGTTGAAGACTTGCATCAGCGCCGTTCGATCCTCCTGTTGCAGGGAGGCTTCTTTGCCCTCCAGCGCGGCATCCAG
>JAAZBR010000338.1 GCA_012513735.1 Clostridiales bacterium
AGGCTGTGCAAACCGGCCGATTCCACCACCGGCTTGATGGCGGGTATCTTCTCCAGGCTCACCTGCCCGCGCATCATGTGGTACAGGGCCAGCATGCTGTGGGTCTTGCCGCCGCCAAAGGCTGTTTTCAGCTGGATCACCGGCTCGCCGCCTGCCCCACCTGTCACCCGGCGCAGGGCCTGCTCCAGCAAACCGGCCATGCCCTCGGTGACATAGGTGCGGGCAAAGAACTCCACCGGGTCGCGGTATTCATAGGCGCCCTCGCCCCGGGCCACCTGGGCCAGGTCTGCGGCAAACTCCGCGTTTTTGTAGCGCCCCTGGGCTACATCCGGGTGGGGCTGCATCACCTCGCGCCAGGGCTTCAGACCGCTGACCGGTGTGGTGTGCAGGATGCCCTCCTTGCTTTTAGCGGTTGCTGGGGCCTCCTCCACAGATTGGGTCACAGCGGTGCTGCCATGGGCCGAGCCATAGCGCAATTCCCGCAAGATGGCGCGGATTTGCTCCGCCCCTTCCGGGTTGATGGCGTCTTCCAGGCGGCTCATGGTGTCCAGGGCCCGCCAGGTATCATCCTGGCTAAAATCCCCGCTGCCTAAGTGCGCCAAACGGTTGCGCACACCCTGCAATTCCTTGGCCCATGTTCGGTGGTCCACCGCCAGTTTTTTGCGGAAGATCTGTTGCCAGTGCAGGTCAAAGAGCAGCAAGGCGTTGGCGATGTCCAAAGAATCCACCAATTCATTCCACTCACCGTATTCAGGCAGGTTCCGGCGTTGATCAGGATAGAGGGCGTTTAGCACGCCTTTCTCCCACCAGTCCTTGCCATACTCCAAGCTCAGCTCCCTGCCGACATAATCCGACAAATCAAACAGCAGGATACGGAAAGCTTCTGATACCTTGATGTGGTTGTTCATGCCTTTATCCTCGTTCCTTCGAAAATTGTTGTACGCTTAAGCAATTCATAATGCACTGGATGTAATTCACAATTCATAATGCACAATGCAGATTTAATTATGAATTTTGAATTTTGCATTCTGCATTCACTCATCGTCCCCAAGGGTCTTTCTAACAATTGCCATCAAAATCCTGTTCACCTCACTGCAATCTTTGTGCAGGCTGACAAATTGCTGCTTTGAAAGATAATCGGTAGCGTGCAGCAGGCGCAACCAATAGTCGGTTTCACTGGCTTCTTTCAAGGCAATGGCCATCTTGTTCCCGAAGTCTCGCCGGCTTACACCACGTAATGCCTCGGCAACATTGGCTCCAATGCTGGTTCCGCTTCGCAGCAACTGCTTGGACATCACAAACTCCCTTTTCAAACTGATCAGGTGCTTGTATGCCTTCACAATCCGCACTGCGAACGCGAAGCTTTTCTCCTGCACCACATTGCCTTCAGACAATTCTTCCCTCCATATTGCGCTTGTAATTCATAATTCATTTAGCCAAATTCACAATTCACAATGCATAATGCACAATTAATTTTGAATTTTGAATTAAGCATTATGCATTAATCAAACGTCCAATTTGATTTGCACCGGCTCCACCGCCGCAAGCTGTGCCGCCCGCCCCTGGGCATCCTGCCAGGAGTTGATGAGGGCGTTGTAGGCCAGGGCTTCACGGGCCCAGTGCTTGCGCTCGGCGATGGCATACAGGCGGTAGCCCAGGGCCTTGGCCGCCTCCACGCTGCCGCCCAATCGGTTTTTCAGCAGGCGGGCGGTGGCCTCGGTGCCGCCCAATTCCATGGCCCGGGTCAGCTGCTGGGTGAGCAGCCAGATGATGCTTTCATCCTCAGCCACTTCCTGTGGCAGCTCTTCCCGGGTCAGCAGGCGCACCACGCCCTTTTGAGCCTTCAGCACGCCCTTGGCGGCCAAGCGCTCCATGCTGGCGCTCTTGGTGGTGGCCAGCACCTGGGCCTCCCCAAACTTCACCTCGTTGAAGGCGTATTGGTTGTACAGGTCCACGCAAAAGCGGCTGTCTCTGTCCAGCTCGCCCTCCTGCTCGGAAAAGATGCTGTCCAGCTCCTGGTTGATGATCTGCAGGGCGCTGCGCACGCCCATGACGCTGCCATCTGCCTCCAGCACCTGGCTGTAGCGGCTGTAGACTGCCATGCCCGGGCCGATGACGCTCTGGGCCAGGTCCACCGGTGCGATGTTCACTCTTTGCAGCTTGGCCACGGCCGGGCGCAGCTCCCGACGCAAGGCGCCGATGAAGTCGCTGCGAGTGCCTAAGGGCGCATTTATTGGACGCTTGCGGCAGACCAGCACGATGGAGGAGGCGAGGGCGTTGGCATCCATGCCAATCATGCGGTTGCTCAGCTCTGTGCGCATTGGCCAAGTGCCTGTGATGGCAAAGCCAGCCTGGATGATGGCCGACAGCATGGTCTCCCAGCCTGTGGAGGCGCTGCCGCCTTCGCCCTTGTCCTCGCTTTGTTTATAGGCATAATAGACGGTAATGGGCACATCCTCCCGGGCGTATTCATAGATTTGCCGAAAGGTTTTTAGCATTCCACCTTCAAAGAAGTCGCGGGCTTTCTGCACGCTGCCCTCGAAACGGTAGGGCGTGGCCACCAGTTCCTCCACCTTGGGCACCAACATGGTGCGGAACAGGTTGGGGTAGGTGTTTCTTAGCGATTGCCGCATCCAAATAAAGAAAAAGTCGGAGAGGTCCGCATAGCCGATGTTATCGTAATAGGGCGGGTCGGTGGAGACAACGATGTTACGCAATCCGTTATCGCTCTGAGCATCAAATTGCCTTGCTGACCCAATATTTGAGGTTGGAAGCTTCTCAATAACTTTGATTATCCACTCCAACATGTTATCAAAACAACCAGAGGAATTGCTAAAAGGATTACCTTCAGCATAGTCCCAGACCATAGGTATAGCTTGACGACCGAAGGTATTTCGCAAGCCATCTCTTGAAGAGTCCCAGCTGCATATAGATGAGCCCCTGTCAGCCATCTTGCTTATGGTAAAGGTTAGGTACACCCCAACAGCCTCCCCATAGGCTTTGGCACCGCTTCCATCCTCTGACAGTGCCGTATCATCGGCAGGCATGCCGGCTTCCAGAGCGTGTTTCTGCGCCAACACTTGTGCCTCCGCCACCAAATCGCTGAAAGTGGTCAGGGCGGTCAACTGCCGGGCGGTGAACAGGTCAGAAATCTCAGTAAGGCCGTAAAGGGGAGTCCAAATCGCTCTTTTGTCGCCAGCCAAAGCCCCTGCTGGAACATCCATCGGCGCTTCAACTGATGCAGTGGTTGCATGTTGGAGATTTGGTGAAAAGTATGTTCTTCCATTTTGCCCTTCGGCCACAATAGCCATCAGGCTGCTCCCCATTCTCTTTGCAACACCCTCTGCCTTAATATGATCATCTGGTGCTATCTCCCCGCACAGCAAACACTTGAACTTCGCGCCACGTGCCACCTTTGGCGGATCTTTCGGCTTCTTACCATCAGTTTTTACTATGTAGCTGATGGTCTTTTCTGCATGATTCAACACCGGTTCAATGTATGCTTCTTTAGCCTTCTTTTTCGACAATTCAAAAGAACTGATCAGCGGCATCTCACACCCACAAGCCGGGTTCGGGCATTTCACCGTGCGTGCCCAAATCCAGGCGATGACGGTGCGCTCGATGCCCTGTTCGTCCTTCACCATGGGGTAGAGGTGGCCGATGCGCCTCTCAGCTTCCTGCTTCATCCATTCGCCGTAATAGCGCACATCCTCCGCCAGGCTGGCTGCGCCCCCCCAGGATTGGTCACGCTGCCCGCTGCTCATTTGCCGCCTTGCTTCTGGGTTTACCGGGGGTAAGCACGCAAAGCGGGGAGGGATCTCAATCATGGCCTTGTTAATCATCACGGCTACGGGGTTGAGGTCGCTGGCGTGGGCTTTCAGCCCCAGGCGCTGGGCCTCCAGGGGGATGGCGCCGCCGCCGGCGAAGGGGTCCAGCAACTCGGGCGGGTTGCCATCGGTGGAGTTCATGATATCCGCCTTGGCGCGATTGAGTACATCCTCGTTGTTGCTGTTTTCCCACACCACCAGTTCCCGCAAGATGTCAAACAGCCGCTCCCGCTCTTTGTTCTGGGCAACCTCTGTAGGAAACTTGTCCGGGTGGCTGCTGGGGTCGTCCACCAGGGAGGCCCAAATCACCGCCCGGGCAGCCGCCAGGGGCCGCCTGGCCCACCACAGGTGCAGGGTGGAGGGATGCCCATGGCGGATGGACTTCTCCCGGGCAGACTCCCGGTTGATGGTCTCCAGGGGCAGGGCGACTTCGATGAGTTTTTTTCTGTAGTTCACTTTTTGTTCCCCGTTCATTTCATTCAAAATTCAAAATTCAAAATTCAATCACAATCATAATTCAAAACCAATTTGGCATTGTGCATTTTGTATTTTGCATTACAAACTGCCCTCCAGCAGCCTTGCAATATCAAAATTCACACTGGTCACAGCAAAATCCAGGTCCTCCGTGAAGGGTTGGGGTACATAGTGCAGCTGGGTTTGCTCCTCATCCACCTCTACCAGGGCCAGGATGTAGCCCGGGCTGTTGAGGCCTGTCATGATCTCATTGCGTGTGACGGTGACGGTGGTGGCTCCCACTGCCCTGCCCTTGACCTCTATGAGGCGCAGGGGCTGGCCCTCTCCCTGCAAGTGCCGGGGGATGATGGATTCGATGTCGTAGCCCTTGTTCTGGGCACTGACGTCCTTGGGTTCGTGCCCCAGGCTGCGCTCGTGGGCCATCACGGCTTCCATGGCGGCCAGCTCCACCCGGCGGCGGGCTTCCGCATCCGCAGTGAAGGCAGCCGGCACCGTGCCCATCAACTGATGGAGCAAGCCCTGGGGCACCACAATGGCACCACCGGTGACCACCGGGGGCAGGGCGGTAATCTGCCGCTCGGCCTCCAGCTCTGCCTTGCGTTTTTGCAGGCGGCCCGCCAATTCCTCCGCCCGCCGCCGCGCCATCTGTGCATTCAACCGAGCATTATACTTACCGGCTGCTTCTCGCTCCGCCAGTTCCGCAGCGCGGAAGTCCCAATGCTGGATTTCTGCTGTCAGGCGCTCCTTGACGGCCCGCAGGGTCTTGTCCACCAGGCGATGCTTGCGATCCCGTACCTTCTCCAGATGCTGGGGCACAATGTGCAGGATGGCATGGTGCATGGCCAGCTGCTCCACGTCCCCGGCCAGCCATTGCTGGTCGGCCAGATGTGCGCGGACTGCTGCCAATTCCTCTCCGGTGGGGGCTTCATAGTCCAGGTAGGGGGCGTAGCCAGCGCTCTGGGCAGAACCATCTGGGCTGATTTCCACAAAGTGCAGGTTCTTGGAAATCACCCGCTTCTGCCCCGTGGGCAGCACCTTGCCGTCCTGGATGGCATCCTCGATATAGCACAGCAGGCGGGCTTGCGTGCCTGGGTCATTCCGGTCCACAAAGATGGTGCCCTGCTTCATCAGGCCGGCGTGCCGCTCCCGCACCAGGTCCAGGGTGGCGTTCAGCAGGGGGTGGCCTGGCACCAACAGATCTGCTACGGGCTTACCGGGCACATGGCAGAGGGACTTGTCAAAACAGACCCGCTCGTACTTCTTGCCGACGGGCTCACCAAAACCAATGAGCATATCCCGGTTGCGCACCTCATAGGGGACAGATGTAATCTCATATCGCTCTGCTTCCCTCAGGTACAACCTGCCGCCCAGGCTCTTGAAAGCTGCCTTGAAGAAAGACTCGATGAAGTGAGGTTGCAGCTTGTGGGCTTCCATGCGCTCCATCTCCAGGCGAATGGCATCCACCCGGCTGGCATCCATGATTTCGCCGGTGAGGGCATGCTCATCCAGCAGGCCTCTGAGGACATCCCGGTCCAGGCTGTCGTCCACCACACGCTGTAAGTAGGCCCGTGCTTCTGCGCTGTTGTTGTGGCGGATGGCCTCAATCAACAATTCGCGCAGGGATTTGTTGTCAAAGCGCAGCTTGCCCAGGATGTCAAAGACCTTGCCCCTCAAAGTTTCCCTCTCCTGCTCCAGCTTTTCCAGCAGGCGCTGGTAGACCATGCCCTCCCGGGTTTCCACAGCCACCAGGTTCCAGAGGTGGCAGACCTCCGTCTGCCCAATGCGGTGGATGCGGCCAAAG
>JAAZBR010000339.1 GCA_012513735.1 Clostridiales bacterium
CCATCCGCCAGGCGGGCAGCGTCAAGGCCCGGAAGGCCGCGGCCCACGCCACCTCCGACTGGATGGAGATTGAGAAGCAGCGGGGCATCTCCGTCACCTCCTCGGCCATGCAGTTTAATTTTGACGGCTTCCACATCAACATCCTGGACACCCCGGGCCACCAGGATTTTTCGGAGGATACCTACCGGGTGCTGGTGGCGGCGGACAGCGCGGTGATGCTGCTGGACGCCTCAAGGGGCGTTGAGGAGCAGACCCGGAAGCTCTTCAAGGTGTGCCGCATGCGGGGCATCCCCATCTTCACCTTTGTCAACAAGATGGACCGCGCCGGCAAGGACCCCTTTCAGCTGATGGAAGAGCTGGAGCAGGTGCTGGGCATCCGCAGCTGCCCGGTCAACTGGCCCATCGGCACGGATGGCGATTTTCAGGGCGTGTACCACCGCGACACCAGGACGGTGGAGCTGTATTTCTCCGGCGACCACGGTGCCACCAAGGCCAAAAAGACCGAGGTAGCGCTGGACGACCCGGCCATCGAGGGCATGCTGGCCGGGCACTACCTCAACCGCCTGCGCGAGGAGGTGGAGCTGCTGGACGAAGCGGGTGACCCTTTTGATTTGACGGCCATCCGCCGGGGGGACTTGACCCCCATGTTCTTTGGCAGCGCCATCACCAACTTTGGCGTGGAGCCGTTTTTGAACCGCTTTTTGGATTACACCCTGCCGCCCACCCCGCGCGAGAGCGACGAGGGCCTCATCGAGCCCGAGCGGCCGGAGTTCACGGGCTTTGTGTTTAAAATCCAAGCCAACATGAACCCCGCGCACCGCGACCGCCTGGCCTTTGTGCGGGTGGTATCGGGCGAGTTCCGCCGCGATATGAGCGCCTGGCATCTGGGGCCGGCCAAGCAGATACAGCTCAAGGCCCCGCAGCAGTTCATGGCCGACGAGCGCGCCATGGTGGAGACGGCCTACCCCGGCGACATCATCGGCCTGTTCGACCCGGGCATCTACCGCCTGGGCGACACGCTGAGCGAGAACACCAAGCTGCGCTTTGACAAAATCCCCATCTTCGCACCGGAGCACTTTGCACGCGTTCGGCCGCTGGACAGCATGAAGCGCAAGCAGTTCCTAAAGGGCATTGCCCAATTGAGCGAGGAAGGCGCGATCCAGACCTTCACCCGCGACGAGCTGGGGCTGGAGCAGAGCATCATCGGCGTGGTGGGCGTGCTGCAGTTTGATGTGCTCAGCTACCGCCTCAAAAACGAGTACGGCGCGGAGCTTACCATGGACAACCTGCCCTGGCGTTATGTACGCTGGGTCATCGACAGCCCCAAGGAGATTGACGACCTCAGCCTCACCTCCACCACCCACCGCGGCCGCGACAGCCAGGATCACCCGGTGCTGTTCTTTGAAAACGAGTGGAGCATCCGCCTGGCGGAGGAAAAGAACCCCGGCCTGAAGCTGAGCGACATCGAGCCGATGGGGGAAGCCGAGGACTAAATGAACTACGCCATCCGGCCCGATCACCCGGTGTTTGACAGCCCGGCCTATCAGCAGGATATCCACCTGCTGGAGGTGCTGGATACCGTCATCCGCCCGACCGCTTTTTTGCTGCTGTCGGATGGGGAGAACTTTGTCATCGGCCGCAACCGGCTGGACCTGGCCGCCTGGGTGTGGACAA
>JAAZBR010000340.1 GCA_012513735.1 Clostridiales bacterium
CATTGGCCACCGATACCCGTATAGCGGCTGTGGAGGGTCTGCGCCAGGTGCCCTTTGAAGAGCTCAGCATCTCCCGTGCAGAGGGTCACACCCGGGCAGTGCTCAAAATCCAGGAGGGCTGTGACCGCTGGTGCGCCTATTGCATCATCCCCTCGGTGCGGGGTGGCATCCGCTCCCGTCCCGTGGCGCAGGTGGGGGAGGAGGCTGCCCGCCTGGCAGAGCAGGGCTATCAGGAGGTTGTGCTGACCGGTATTCACCTGTCCAGCTACGGGCGTGACCTGCAGGGGCAGACCTTGCCGGCTGCCGTGGCAGCGGTGGCTGCTATCCCCGGCATCCGGCGCATCCGCTTGGGCTCCCTGGAGCCGGTGGCCGCAACAGAGGACTTTGTGCAGGCGCTGGCGAAGATAACAAAGGTATGTCCTCAGTTTCATCTGTCCATGCAGTCGGGCAGCGATACAGTGCTGAGGCGCATGCGCCGCCGCTATACGTCAGCAGAATACCTGGTAACCGTCCGCAGGCTGCAGCAGGCCTTTCCCGGCTGTGCGCTCACCACCGATGTGCTGTGCGGCTTTCCCGGAGAAACAGAGGAAGAGGCCGCGCAGACCCTGGACTTCTGCCGTCGGGTAGGCTTTGCCCGTATGCACGTCTTTCCCTTCAGCCCCAGAGCGGGCACCATCGCCGCGGACATGGAAGGTCAGCTTTCCCGGTCGATCAAGATGGCCCGTGCCCGCAGCCTGATCTTCCTGGGAGAGGAGCTGGCGGCAGCCTATCGCCGCAGCCTGATCGGCAGCCTGCAGCCCGTGCTGTTTGAAACTGCCCACCAGGACGGCGCCCTGGGGTATACTCCCCAATATGTGGAGTGTTTTGCAAAGGGCGCGCAGCCCGGACAGCTTGCGGACGTGCTGCTGAAAGCCGAAGCCGGTGATCGGCTGACTGGCGTGCTTAAAACGCCGGATATTTCTATATCCTGAGAGGAAACCTATGAATTACACTTACCTGATTTTGACCGATGCAAGCTGTGACCTGCCCCCGGAGCGCCTGCAGGTACCCGATGTAGCAGTGGTGCCTTTGCACACCACCGTGGGCGGTGTCAGCTTCCAATGCTACCCCGATGAGCGGGAGATGAAGTTGACCGACTACTATGCCCGGTTGCGGAACCGGCAGGGAGGCAGCACCGCCGCCCCTTCGCCGGAGCGGTTCATTGAGTGTGCGGAGCCCGCGCTGCAGCGGGGGTTGGATGTGCTGTACATCGGTTTGGCCTCCACCGTGTCCGCCACCTTTTCCAGCGGACAGATGGCCATGCAGCAGTTGGCTGAACGCTACCCCGACCGCCGCATCCTCTGCGTGGACAGCCGCAGCGGCTCTCTGGGGGAGGGACTGCTGGTGGAGGAGGCCATCAAGGCCCGGGAGCAAGGCATGGACATGGATCAGGTGGCCCAACTGATGACAGGCCTACGGGACCGGGTGCTGCACTGCTTTACTGTGAATGATCTGCAGCACCTGGCCCGCAGCGGCCGGCTGAGCAGCCCGGGCGCGCTGTTGGGCTCCATTCTGCAGTTCAAGCCTATCCTGTGGTTGGACAAGGACGTCAAAATCCGCGCCATCGACCGCGCCCGTGGTATGCAGAAGGCCATCAATGCCATGGTCACTCTTGTACGGAACAAGGCAAGTGACTTGGGCAACCAGCTTCTGTACATCGGCCATGCGGATGCGTTGGCCACGGCCAAGTATCTGGTGGAGCGCCTGCGCCAGGCGGGCGCCCGGCACTTCTTGATCCATGGCATCGGCCCTGCCATCGGCCTGCACGGCGGGCCGGGGGCGCTGGGCGTATTCTTTCTGGGCGACAGCCGGTAGGCCGCGCCCAGCGACAAGTGAGGGAGAAATATGTCTGACAACTGCCTGTTTTGCAAGATCATCGCAGGGGAAATCCCCAGCCAGAAGGTGTGGGAGGATGCGTATTGCTATGCCTTTCGTGACATCAATCCCCAGGCGCCGGTGCATGTGCTGATCGTACCCAAGCGTCATGTGACGGGCCTGAATGATACCGGGGCCCTGCCCGATCAGGAGCTGAGCGCCTGCCTGCACGCGGCCCGCCAGATTGCAGCCCAGGAGGGGGTGGGGGAAAGCGGCTACCGCCTGCTGTCCAACTGCGGTCCCCATGCCTGCCAGAGCGTGCAGCACCTGCACTTTCACCTGCTGGGCGGCAAACAGCTGAGCGAACGGATGGATTGACACGG
>JAAZBR010000341.1 GCA_012513735.1 Clostridiales bacterium
CCCATCCCGAGGCTACCATCGATGTGCATGTGGAGGCGACTGAGCTGATGGGCTCTGAAACCTACCTGTCCTTCTCCACCTCTGGTAAAGAAGAAAATGCCATTGCCCGCGTTGACCCGCGCACCAAGACCCATGCGGGGGATGACATCAAGGTGGCGCTGGACACCACGCGCCTGCATTTCTTCGACAAGGATACAGAGGCCACCATTCTTACCCGCTAATCAATGGATGTCCGCCCTGGGGCTGGAATGGAATGCAAGCCGCCGCGCATTACCCGCGGCGGTTTTGCTGATAGCGGATGTTTGATACTCATTCCAAACGGCAACGCATCGTCGCGCTGGTGTTTTTGCCCCCTGCTGTGTCGGCTGTTCGGTCGCCGTAGCGCCACTACGCCTTCCTCATCTACTCCTTGCAGCAGAGCAACAACCCACACCGCTTTGGATGCGTTACCGTTTTACATGAGTATGAATGCGTAGAGAATGTATAATTTGCCACAGTCACCGTATCTGACATGGATGGCCGAATCTATGTTCCTGTGGACAGGTGATGGGGACAAGGGACAAACCGGCCTGTGGATAACCACAGCTTGACTTTACATAAAGTTTACCTTTGGGATGGTTTCACTGCCCATTTGAGCCCCGAACGTGATCTTGTTTGTGGATAAGTCTGTGGACAATGTGGATAGTTGACGTGTTTTATCTCTGAATAACTGTTCCATACAATATACCGCATATGCGACAAACAGGCGGGGACAAAGCCCGTACAAATCGAAAAACCAGATGAATATACGGTGAGTATAAATGTATAAATAAATAGAGAATGTGTTATTATACGTACATTCTTCTGTGGATACACGGTATTTGCAGAAGGGACATAACAAACAGAGGTCCGCCTGCGTCTCTTCTTGTCATGGCTTGGAGGCTTGGGCTATACTATTTACAGCAAAGAAAGGGGCGGGCCGGCGCCTAGGGTGAACGAGTGAGGATCAGCATACTGGCAGTGGGAAAAATGGCGGCAGAGTATCGGGACAGCGCTCATGAATATCAAAAGCGTCTCGGTAGATACTGCAAGCTGCAGGTTGTTGAATTGCCTGAGCAGCGGGAACCGGCACAGCCTGTGGCCGCGCTGCAGGATGCGGTTCGCCGCAAAGAGGGGGAGGCGCTGTTGGCGCGTTTACGGCCGGAGGATTACCTGATTGCGCTGTGCATTGATGCTAAACAACATACAAGCGAACAGTTTGCCGGGATGCTGGCTGCGCTAAAAGATACCGGACGCCATGTGGCGTTTGCTATTGGAGGCTCCCTGGGACTGTCAGAGGAGGTACAGGCACGCGCTGATGCCAGTCTCTCTCTGTCTGCGCTTACTTTTCCCCCTCAACTGGCCCGGATAATTCTGCTGGAACAGCTCTACAGGGGATTTCGCATCCTGTCCGGCGAAAGGTATCACAAGTAATGCATCTGACACAGCTTCGCCTGCACAACTTCAGAAGCTATGGCCAGCTTGCCCTGATGCCACCGCCGGGATTGACCGTATTTGTGGGAGAGAACGGTGCCGGAAAGACCAATTTGCTGGAGGCTATTCACCTGTGCTGCCTGGGTCGCAGCCACCGCACCACCAATGATCAGGACATGATCCGCACGGGCAGCGACACCTGTGCAGTGCATGCCACTGTGCAGCGCCAGGGACGTATGGATGAGGTCGGGGTGCGGCTTTACCAGCAGCAGCGTCAGCGCAAGCTGATCTATGTGGGCGGCAAGGTGGTACATCGGGTGGGCGAGTTGATGGGCCACATGACCTGTGTGATGTTTTCGCCCGAAGATGTGGAGATATTAAAAGGCGGACCCCAGCTTCGGCGTCGGTTTTTGGACATGCTGCTTAGCCAGTGTCTGCCCGCCTATTTTTATTCGCTGCAGAAATACAACGCGGTGCTGAAGCAGCGAAATGCCCTGCTGCGAGCCATCGCACGGGAGAGTGCCTCTGCAGATCAGCTTCCCGTGTGGGAGGAACAGCTTTCCGTGGCGGCCCAACCCCTTGTGCGTGCGCGCAAGCAGGCCGTTGAAAGGCTGGGAGAGCTGTCAAAAAAGCACTATGCTTTTATCAGCGGCCGCAATCAGGAGGAGCTGGCGCTTTCCTATGTCAGCCAGTTGAGCCAGCATGAGGACATTAAAGGCAGTATGATGGACAGGCTGCGCCAGTCACGTCAGGATGACATCCGCAGGCAGGCCACAAGCACAGGGCCCCATCGGGATGACATCCAGTGTACTCTGTCAGGGCAGGAGATCCGTTCCTATGGCTCCCAGGGGCAGATTCGCACGGCGGTGCTGTCTATGCGCCTGTCAGAGATCGATATCCTCAGTCAGGCCCAGGGCGAACCGCCCCTGCTGCTGCTGGACGACGTGATGAGCGAGCTGGATCCCGGCCGCCGCCTGCGGCTGATCGCCGGGCTTCACCATGTGCAGACTCTGCTGACCTGTGCAGATGTGCAGGAGGTTAAAAACCTGAATCCCTCCTGTATCCTCAAGGTGCAGGACGGTCAGATTACGCAATGGGGGCCTTAGGCCCAGGGGCTTAAGTGTACCGCGCTGCGCCAGGCTTCCTGCAGCTCGGCGGTGGATTGAAAACGCTTGTTGCGATCGGTTTGGATAGCCTGGGCCGCCACATCATATAGCGTGGAGGATACCTGCCAGGTTTGCCGGGCCGGCTGCAGCCTGTCGCCAAACAGAAGGAAAGCCAGCATGCCCATCGCATAGACACTGGTGGTCTCGTCGATACCGGCACCGAGCTGGTAGCACTCCGGTGCTAAATAGTAGGGAGAGCCTGGCAGCCGCCCCCGGGTGTTCCGGGCGGGGATAGACAGGTATTGATCAAGGCTGCACAGAATCAGCCGCACCCCGGCGGCATCGTATAGCAGGTGGGAGTCGGCCAGGCCGGCGATCGCAAGCCCCCGGGCCTCTGTTAATACATGCAGGTCAAGCAGGGTGTCCATCATTTGCAGCCTGTCCAGAACGGGGGCCTGCAGAAGCCGG
>JAAZBR010000342.1 GCA_012513735.1 Clostridiales bacterium
ACGGCGTCAACCTGTGGGTGGTGGCCGATAATGTGCGCAAGGGGGCAGCGATCAACGCGGTACAGATCGCGGAGCGGGCATGGAAGGCGTAAAACCGGTGCGCATTGCGCTGCTTGGCTTTGGTACGGTGGGCCAGGGGATCTGGGCCATTCTGCAGGAGCAGGCGGACCACCTGACCGTCCTGTTGGGGTGGGCGCCGGAGGTTGCGGCCATTCTGGTCAGGGACGCCAACAAACCTCGGGATGTTGTGGTGCCCCGGCACCTGCTGGTGACCAGTCCGGCGGATATTCTGTCGGACAACACCATTGATGTGCTGCTGGAGGCCACCGGAGATACCCAACTGGGCTACCAGTTGGTTAAACAGGCGCTGCTGGAGGGCAAACATGTGGTGACAGCCAGCAAGGCGCTTTTGAGCCAGCACATGGAGGAGCTCAGCGCCCTAGCCGCCCATAGGGGCTGCCATCTGCTGTATGAGGCCAGCGTCTGCGGGGGGATGCCCCTGATCAAGCCGCTGAAGGATCTGCCCCAGTTAGGTGAGGTGATCAGCCTGCGCGGCATCATCAACGGATCGTGCAACTACATTCTCCATGCCATGCAACAGGGGAAAAGCTACGAAACAGCTGTGGACAGGGCGCGCCAGCTTGGCTACCTGGAGGCAGATGCCAGCAGTGATGTAAAGGGTTGGGATGCCCGGCGCAAGCTGCGCATTTTGGCCAGCCTGGCCTTTGGTGGCAGCGTGCTGGAAGAGCAGATTCTCTGCCACGGCATCGACCGTGTTGCGCTTGAGGATGTAAAAGCGTTGTGGGAGGCCGGCTATGCCGTGCGCCTGCTGGGACGGGCGGTGTGCAGCGGAGGACAAGTAGCAGCCTCGGTGCTGCCCTGGGCGTTGCCCCAGGGCACCGTGCTGGCGGGCGTTCAGGGCGCCGATAACCTGCTGGAGGTAGAAGCCCAGTACCTGGGCCGTCTGTGCTTTGGGGGGCCGGGCGCCGGCCGCTTTCCCACCGCTCACGCCATGGTCAATGATCTGCTGGACGTGATACAGAACCGTCAGCCAATTACCAGCCCCCTGGGGGACCGCACCCTGGTGCCGTCGGCGGCCGGGGAGAAACTGACCTTTTACTTGCGGGGAGAAGGCTGGCAGAAAGATCATCTGCTGCGCTCCCTGGGAAATGGTTGGGTTTCCCGTCCGTTGCCCTTGGGTGATGTGCTGGAAGCGCTGGAAAGGGACCCCTCCAGGCTGGCGATTGCCATGGAATACACTGTGGAATAATAGATGTTTCCCTTCGTACCAAATGCGTATCTTTCTTCGGAATGATGCGCATTTGTTCTATGTGGCGAACCTGTGGACGGATCAGCTTGTACAATGTGGGAGAAAAGGTGGGAAAACTGTTCAAAAAAGGGTTGACAAATATCTTTTGAACGTGGTATACACGATATAGAACATGAATCAGGATTCATCTTTGAGGAGTAATCCTAAAACCCGCTGTGCGTTTATGAAAAGGGAGGACAAAAGGTTGAACAAGGTCTACATTATTGCAGCCCGCCGGACGGCGATCGGATCGTTTTTGGGTTCTTTGAGCGGCGTGGCCCCGGTGGACATGGGCGCCGCGGTGGTCAAGGAAGTGCTGAAGGACGCCAAGGTAGCGCCGGAGAAGGTGGATGAGCTGGTCTGCGGCAACATCCTGTCGGCGGGCCTGGGCCAGGGCATCGGCCGGCAGATCGCCGTCAAGGCGGGGATCCCGGTGGAGGTGTGCGCTTATTCGCTGAACATGATCTGCGGCTCGGGTATGAAGGCTGTGTTGAACGGTGTGAACAGCATCCGTGCGGGGGAGGCCAACGTGGTGGTTGCCGGCGGTGTGGAGAGCATGTCGGGTGCACCCTACCTGGTGCCGGGCGCTGCGCGCAAAGGCATCAAGATGGGCGCCTTCCAGACGGAAGACCACATGCTGAAGGATTCGCTGACCGACGCCTTTGAAAACATCCACATGGGCATTACGGCGGAGAATGTGGCCGCCAAGCACGGCATCACCCGGGAGCAGCAGGATGCCTTCGCCTATGCCAGCCAGCAGAAGGCCATCAAGGCCGTGGACGAGGGCGCGTTTGACGAGGAAATCGTACCGCTGCAGGTGAAGATAGGCCGTGAGGAAGTGACC
>JAAZBR010000343.1 GCA_012513735.1 Clostridiales bacterium
CTCTGCACGCGACTGAATGTTATAGTTCTGCATCACGTTTCGCGGGTCCAGCATGATATCTGCCGTTTCCTTGCCGCCGGCAACCATGGCATTGAGATCGTAGGTGGGGTACTGGGCCATGGCCAGCACCTTACCCGTTTTGACCTCCACCACCATCATGGCCCCTGTTTCTGCCAGTTTCAGAGGGTAGGCGTCAAAATCACGTTGATCAAACTTTGCCCGGTTGGTTTCCCTCCAACTGTCGGTGAATATCTTCTCTTCCTGAACAGCGCGGGTGGAGGCTACGTTGTTGGCAATGGCCTGTTCCGCCGCCTGCTGATAGCTGGCAATCAGCGTAAGCTTGACGTTGTTACCGTTTACCGGATCCTGCCGGTCAACTTCCCGGGTCAGACGTCCTGCGTTGTCACGCTCCATGATGCGATATCCCTGGCGGCTGGTGATGTTGGGAGTAAGCCAATTCTCCATACTCTTTTCCACGCCGTCCAGACCAATCACATCGTTTAGGGCGTAGCCCAACGGCTTCAACTCCGTGCTGTAGTTACTGCTGTCGGAAATAGGCCCCACATAGCCAATGACTTGGGCTGCCATGGTGCTGCGCGGATAGACACGCTTTTCTCCCACCGACACATCCATGCCGCTTAATACCATACTGCGACCGGTTACCTCACTGACCGCTGAATAAGGAATGTCCTTGGCGATCACCACGGGGACGGAGAGGAAGATGTTCATCTGCATTTCGGAGTACACCGCCATCACCTGGAAGATGCGCTCCTCTGAGAGCTGGATATCCTGCATCTGATAACGCTTCAACAGCTCGTCATAACAGTCCTGCGCGGTGGGGTATTTGGTAGCGCTCAGGGCATGGTTGCTGCGCCACTGGGACTGGCGAATTTCCAGCGCCTTTTCCGATACGCCCCGCCCAAAGTTAAACTCCAGCTCATTGGTTTCAGGATTGCGCTCAATCACCGATTTGACGCTGAGCTGGGCGCCATGCTTTTCAATGATATCAATGGTCTGCAGGATGGAGTCGGTAAAAGCCTTATAGTTCTTGACAGAGTTCTGCGCCTTGGTGCGATAAAATGTCAGGTTATACATGGGCTCGCTCATGGCAAGCACCGTGGAATCCGCGTCCGTTATCATTCCGCGGGAACCGGTAAGCCGAATGGTTTTAACACGCTGATTGTCAACCGATGTCTGGAACTGATCCGCGCGGGTCACCTGCAGGTCGTACAGGCCAGCGATCAGTATACCGCATAGCACCAGCAAAACAATGCCAAATAAAACGAATCTGCGACTGATTCTCTTATCAATACTCATTCATTCCCTTCCTTTTCGGGGGCAGAGTCGATTGGGAGTGCCTGGTCCTCTTTCCCACCATCGTGGATGCCCTCAGCCTCCACAGGGTTGCTTTTCTCTTGAACGGGAACATTATCCTTGGCAAGGAAGGATACCGTCATCGGCATGTCCGGCTCCAGGCTGATGGCACGCAGTTCCTTCTCGCTGATATCCACTTCCTCGCCCAGGCCATGTTCATCCATGCCGGGCTTACGGCGGCGCCTGTACATCCCCAGAAACCAGCGGGTAGGAAACATCAGAATACTGGCAAAGGCCGTGTACATGAGGGTGAAGAAGGTGCGCTGCAGGTGCACCCACTGAAGCGCCACACCATCCAGCATAATATAAAGGATCATGACCGCTTCGTACATGGCAGTAAGCGTTATCGCATTGAGCAGAATGCGGATATGC
>JAAZBR010000037.1 GCA_012513735.1 Clostridiales bacterium
GAGCGCCTCGCTCCCAGGCTGAAACAGCTTTATCACTGGCTCCAATCCGTTTGGCAACATCAACCTGTGACATACCTCTGGCCTCTCTCAAGTGCTTGATATTCTTAGCTATGAGGTTCATATCCACGCTTTCCTCACCTCTTTTCACATCGCAGTATATAGTAAATGTAGAATGGCGTCAACATTTGTAGAAAAAAGCTCTGTAAGCGTGTTGACATTCTACTAACGTAGAGTATAATGATTTCGGGAGGTGAAAGAATGACGGAGCGTATCCGGGTGAGAACTGCAAGAATTGAAGCAGGGATCACCCAAAAGGAAGCAGCGGAAAAGCTTCAAATCAGCAGGTGGACTTACAAAGACCGGGAAGCGCACCCGCATAAGTTTACGATGGGGCAAGCGCAGGAACTGTCGAAGTTGGTTAACCGCCGAATGGATGAACTTCTTTTTTTGCCTGACGATTCTACATTCGTAGATTTCCGTAAGTAACCTGCGCTGAAAGGAGAGCAGCCATGGACCAGAGATTAAGAGAACTGACCCTGACTGGCATTCTGATGACGGCTGTACAGCAGCTTCAAGAGCTTGAGCTGCCGGGGACTGGCTACTCCACCCATACGGTGTACACAGGCAATCATCAGATGCTTTGCGACATGGCTGATGCGCTGTGCCAGCTGTGGGGCCACTGGGAAGGCGGCCTGGGCGATGACAACGATGTGCGGCTGCAGAAGCTGCGGGACGCCATCAAAGCCCTGCAGCTGACGGAAGGCGAGCAAGCGCTGTTTACCACCAGCGCTGCGAAGCTTTCTGAATGTTCTTTGCCTGCAGCTCCCGGGTGCGCTGCTGAAGCTGTGAATCCGCTATATCAGCCTGCTGAAGGAAAAGTGTGACATCCTTGGGCGTTTTGAAGCCCTGGATGCCCAGGCGCTTGCATTCCTCAAAGACCGCGGTGACGCTCTGCAGGCGGAAATACAGCTTGAACACGATGGTATCAGCGTCATCGCCCAGCGCAGGGTCACAGCGCAGCCAGATGGCTTTCATCTCTTCCCAGTAGTCAAGGCTGGATTGAATTGTCTCAAAGGTCATTTTCGTTGACCGGCTCATCAGACGAACCTCCTTTTTGATTGATTGTACCACACGCTGAAAGGAGAACAGCATGGAACAGAAGCACGGCCCCTGGCGGGTAGCCAGCAACCTGATCGGCGACAAGAAGATGTACGCGGCCTACCGGCTGATCGACATCGATGCTATCGACCACAGCGGCAACCGGGAGTATGCCAGCGAGTTCATGGCGGATCGGGACAAGGCCAGGGACATCGCTGACCGGCTGAACGCGGAGGCAGGGCGATGATGAAGCGATTCTTCAGGCGCCTGGCTTTGCGGCGCCGGACAAAGCCCATGTATCTGCGCAGCGCCATCGACTTCTACGACTGGCACAGGATGCAGACCGAGCAACGAGAGCGCGACATGCCCTGGCTGAAGTACCGGTATTGATTGATGGAGGCAAGACGATGAAGAAAGGCTTTAGGGACTTTTTGGACTACTTGAAGGAAAAGCTGTGGAAGCCTGCGGCGTGGGAGAGCCTGTGGCCCCAGGAGCAGAGGGAGTGGAGGTCACAGCGACGGTGGTTTGTGTTGCAGCTGTTGGCGCTGGTGATGTCGATTGCAGCTTTGATTGTGACCTTGCTCCGTCGTTGATCAAGCCCCACACGGAAATCAGCAGCGCTGCGATGGCCAGCCCTCGAGCCCACCAATCCTTTGATCGTTTCTCTTTGCGCTCAGCCTCCAAATCGTGGAGACGCTCGCGCCCTCTGTCAGTAATGCCAACAAACTCGGTTATTCCATAGGGATCGCCATCTTTATGAAAAGCATCAACAAAATGAGCCTTGGCTAAGATGTCCAGCGTTTCCACACAAGACTCACCAAAGTCAGACAACAAAGCCTGAAATGGCACCCGTTCATCACGAGAAAGCCTTGAGAGGATCCTGTGTTCACGCGTCATACGAGCACACCCCCATTTTTGAAACAGTTTACCACAAGGAGGCCGCCTATGACCAACGCAGACAAGACCACGACAAGCGCCTGCGCCCAGGATGAATACATGCAGGTGGGCGTGATGGCCATGCGGGCACCGGACGGCACTTTCATGCCCAGCGTGCCGCTGTACATCCGGGCCACACCTGCCGACCGGGCGAAGGAGCAGCAGTTCATTGGCGACATCGGCCGGCTGTTTGCCGACAAAATGCGCCAGTACCAGCGCGAGGTGGCCAGGCTGAACACCAGGAAGGAGGCCGAGCTGTGAGTGAGCTATCTACTTTTATTCACCCGGACTTCGGCACGGTGCGCACGGTGGCCAGGGACAATCAAACCTGGTTTGTAGCCATGGATGTGTGCCTGGCGCTGGACCTGGGCAACAGCCGGATGGCCACGGCGCGGCTGGACGCGGATGAGAAGGGTGTCAGCAGTATTGACACCCCTGGCGGCAGGCAGGAGATGACCGTCATCAACGAGCCCGGCCTCTACTCCCTGGTGATGGTGAGCCGCAAACCGGAAGCCCGCGCCTTCAAGCGCTGGATCACCCACGAGGTGCTGCCTGCCATCCGTCAGCAGGGCTTCTATGGCACGGAGCAGGCCATCGAGCGGATGCTTGCGGACCCAGCGGCGGCCATCCAGATGCTGCAGGCCTACCAGCTGGAGCAAAGCCGTCGCCGGCTGCTGGAGGTGCAGGCGGAGCGCAACGCGCCCAAGGTGCTGTTTGCCGACAGCGTGGCGGCATCCGAGCACAGCATCCTGATCGGCGAGCTGGCCAAGCTGATGAAGCAAAACGGCGTGGAAGTGGGCCAGAACAGGCTGTTTGAGTGGCTGCGGCGGGACGGATTCCTGATCAAGAACGGCGAGAGCCGCAATATGCCCAGCCAGTACAGCATGGAAAACGGCTGGATGGAGATTAAGGAACGGACCATCAGCAACCCGGACGGCTCCATCCGCCTGACGCGCACGCCCAAGGTGACCGGCCGCGGGCAGCAGTATTTCATCAACCGATATTTGAAAGCCCTGGCAGGGGCCAACTGATACAGCAACCTGGCTGCGCAGGGGCAGTACAAAATAGAAAGGACAACCTCAGGACCCCAGGATGTGCCAACGACCTGGTCAACAAAACTGTACGGCTGCCCCTGCGCGGCCGGGACTGAATGAGAGGAGAGATCATTCAATGGAAGCAACGAGGATTCAAATGCTGGCGGTGGATAACATCGCCCCACACCCGGACAACCCCAGGAAGGACCTGGGCGACCTGACCGAACTGGCCGACAGCATCCGCGCCAGCGGCATCCTGCAGAACCTGACGGTGGTGGGCTGGGAAGATGCCAACCGCGCCTGGGATGGTATCACAAGGCCTAAGGAACTCTATGCTTGCGTCATTGGCCACCGGCGGCTGGCCGCCGCCAAACTGGCGGGGCTGAGCCATGTGCCCTGCGTGGTCAGCAAAATGCCTTACAAACAGCAGCTGGCCACCATGCTGCTGGAAAACCTGCAGCGGGCCGATCTGACGGTGCTGGAGCAGGCCCAGGGCTTTCAGCTGATGATGGATCTGGGTGAGACAGCCGACAGCATCGCCAAGCAGACCGGTTTCAGCCGCACCACGGTGTATCACAGGCTGAACCTGGCCAAGCTGGACCGGGGCAAGCTGGCGGACAAGGTGCAACAGGGCGCCACGTTGATGGACCTGGTGCAGTTGGAGCAGATCGAGGACATCGAGGCCCGCAACAAGCTGCTGGAAGAGATCGGTGGGCATAACTTCAATTGGAGCTTTCAGCAAGCACTCCGGGTGCAGGCGGCCAATAAGTACCGGGAGCAGTGGAAGACAAAGCTGGCAGAATTTGCAAAGGAGATCAAGCGCGTCAACTGGTCCACCATGGTTGGCGTGGGTTCGATCAGCCTGGCCAATGATCCCGCTGACTACACTATTCCACCAGATGCAGGAACACGCGTCTATTGCTATACACCCATCGCGGACGATGACACCTGCGTATCGCTGTTTGTTGAATACGCTAACCGGGCAGAGCGAAAGGAACCCGAGGAAACCGAGCAGCAGCGCAAAGGCAAGGAAGCCGTCAGGCAGCTGGAATCAGACAGCGAGGCCGCCTGGCAGCTGCGCTTTGACTTTGTTCGCAAGCTGTACCCCAACAGCCAGCAGCAGGGTGCCATCCTGGCCTACCTGCTGAAGGTGGTGGGCTTTGACAGCTGGTACCTGGATGCTGATACCCACACCCTGTCTGAGTTGATGGGGCTGACGCTGCCGGATGACGAGGATGAGGCCGAGGCAGCACTGAGCACTGCCTATGGCCAACTGGTGCAGGACAACCCCTGGCAGGCAGCAGCCTATCTGGCCTATGCCTGCACGGATGACAAGCCGCGCAATGCCGTGTACTGGGAGAAACCTTGGAAGAAAGACTACCCAGTCTATAAAGAAAACGAGGGGCTTGACCACCTGTATGACTGGCTGGAGGGCCTGGGCTATCCCATCAGCGACCTGGAGCGCGACCTGATGAGCGGCAAGCACCCGATGATGCTGCTGGAGGAGGATGATGATGAAACTGATTGACCTGACGGAATACCAGAATCGGCTGAAAAAGCTGGAGGCCTATGAGGCTACCGGACTGGAGCCTGAGGAAGTGGCCGCAATGGTCAGCCATCCGCTGGCCTGCGGCTGTTCCTGGGAAGCCGCGCCGATGCTGGCCGACCTGTACGAAAGGAACTACGCATGACGGGTCTTGGCAAGTATGAGCAGGGCCTGCGGCTGGAGGCTGAGGGCCTGAGCGGCGAGAAAATCGCCGAGAAGCTGGGATACAAGGATGCTGCATCCTGGTATGCATCCAAGGCCTACTACAAGCGGCGGCAGGCGGACATCCTGGAGCGAAGCAAGCCACGGACGGACAATACGCCGAAAAAGGCGGCCATCATGGAAGGCGTGTCGGAGCGGGTGGCCATCACCAGCAATAAGCCAGCGATCGACTGGCCTGCGCACAAGGAAGCCCGGAAGGTGATCAGCCAGGATGTGAGCCTGGCGGACAAGCCCCATAAGCCTGATACGGCCTTTGAGATGGAACTGACCATCCAGGGCAAGCACCTGAGCTTCACCAGTAATGGCCTGAGTATGGGCATGCGGAAAAAAGGCAGCCGCGACCGCTTCCTGCGCTTTGAGATGAGCGAGGCCGAAGAATACATCAGTGAGATCGTCGGCGCCGTGAGGGCTGTTAGGGAGCGCCTGGGGGTGGAGTTATGAGCAAAAAGCCACGCTACATCAGCTTCCCCGGCGTGATGGACCTGCCGGACAGGCTGCGCCTGCTGGACCGGAAGGCCTTTCTGGAGGGTAGCTGGCAGCACTACGGCGCGGAACTGCAAAAAGGCGAGACCTATTACATCTACAAGAACAAGGACAGCGGCGAGCTGGCGGCCTTTCCCGAGTACCTGGAGGAGCTGCTGTAGGGCTTTGGCCCATTCCCCCACGCGGGCAAGAGGCTGAAGCCCGGGCTACCTCCTCCCGGGCGCGGGTGTGCAACTCACCCGGCCCGCACTCTGGGGGCAACACACACAAAGGAGACCAGCATGTATCAGCCAGGTGACCCGGTAATCGCCTATAGCCGCGACCAGCGGGATGAGTATTATGCCCTGATTGTGGAGCCGGCCAGATCCCAGGGCGGCAACGCGCTGGTGGAGATCCACCGCGTGCTGCGCTACCCCATCCAGCATGCCATCATGTGGCCGGATGTGCCGAACTCCGTCAAGCCACTGGACTACCTGTGCAAGGTGCGCCTGGCCGTCAAGCGACCGGCGCGGCAGGAGGACGTGGAGCACTACCAATCTATGAACTATGAAGCCAGCCTGCGCCATGCCCTGCGGCATGCCTATGAGGACGCCAAAGTCCGGCAGTTGGTAGATGAGCAGGTCCTTAAAGACCATATGCTGGGAAAGGTGCCGCGCAACCGGGTGGTGCTTGTGTACGAGTAAACCTATTCCTTCTACTTAATACCATGATTGAGGAGAGCAAACATGGCCATTGTCAGCTACATTCGGGAATGCGAGGCGTTCATTCGCAGGGCCTCAGATGAGAACATCACGAGCCAGGAAAGGCTGTTGTACTACGCGCTGTTGACGGTGTTCAACGCGCGGGCGCAAGGCAACCGCTGGCCGGACGGGTTCATCGAGGTCGCGAA
>JAAZBR010000344.1 GCA_012513735.1 Clostridiales bacterium
AGAAGGCCGCCTATCGGCAGGTTCCTGTCGGCACCGTATTTGAAGATGCCTGGAAGACCGACAACGGCTGGACCGAGGTCTGGTTCGAAGTTGAAGAAGGCGAATGGGATGTTGGCTACATCATGACTAAATATACCCAGACCCACGCACCCGCTGAGCCCGATCCCATCGACTGGGATTATATTGGCAAAGTGAAGGTTGAGGGCACTGCGAAAGACAGCATCATCCACCTGTGGAAAACCTGGAGCAAGAAGGGTGGTTCCAAGACCGGAGCTTACGGTACCGTTGCCGTAGGTACTGTGTACGAAGATGCGTGGAAGATGAGCAACGGCTTCACCGAGGTCAACATTGGTACTGATGAAGAACCCATCTGGGCATACATTGACAGCAAGTATATCGTTGACATCAGGGATGCCGTTGTCCATTAATTTGTAAGAGCCAGTTATTCAAGGAACCCTGCATTGCGGGGTTCCTTTTTTGTGCTCTGCCAAAAACTATCTGCGCATCCATTTTTGATGCGCAGATGGCGATTTGATAGTTGCAGGTGTTATACTAAAATTCATCTCGCATAGAGCGACATGAATTTTAGTATTAGTCTATGGACTACTGAAACAGCTCCTTCACCTTGTCCTTAAAGCTTTTCTGGTTCTCATACTCCCTGCCGCTACTGACGGCGTCAAACTGGCGCAGCAGTTCCTTCTGCTTCTCGCTCATGCGTTTGGGCACCTCCACCCGCACGGTCAGCACCAGGTCGCCCTTCTGGGTGGAATGCAGGCGCGGGATACCCTTGCCCTTCAGGCGGAACTGGGTATCGCTCTGGGTGCCCTCGGGGATCCTGTGCTTTACGTTGCCATCCAGCGTGGGTACCTCAATGTCGGCGCCCAGGGCAGCCTGGGTGAAGCTGATGGGCATATCCAGGTACAGGGTGGTGCCCTCCCGCCTGAACAGCTTGTGGGGCGCCACCTGGATCACAATCTGCAGGTCGCCGTTGGGGCCGCCGTTGAAGCCGGGCTCGCCCTGGCCGTTCATCACGATCACCTGGCCGTGGTCGATGCCTGCCGGCACGTTGACGTTGGCCGTGCGCTTCTTGCGCTGCAGGCCGGTGCCGCTGCAGGCGCTGCAGGGCTCCTTGATCATCTTGCCGGTGCCGCCGCAGGTATTGCAAGTGCGCACCGTTACCATGAAGCCGCCCTGGCTGCGCACTTGACCGGTGCCGTTGCAGGTGGTGCAGGTGACGGGCTCGGTGCCCGGCTTGGCGCCACTGCCCTTGCAGGTCTCGCAGTGCTCGTTGCGGGTGAACTCAAAGCTCTTTTTCACGCCCTTGGCTGCTTCTTCAAAGCTGATGCGCAGGCTGAAGCGCAGGTCGTTGCCGGGCCGGGGCGCGTTCTGTCTGCGCCCGCCCATGCCGCCCATGCCTCCGCCGCCAAACAGCTGATCGAAGATGCTCTCAAACCCGCCCATCTGGCTGGCATCAAAGCCAAAGCCGCCGAAGCCACCGGGGCCGCCGCCCATCTGGGGACCGTCCATGCCGAACTGGTCGTAGCGGGCGCGCTTGTCCGCGTCCGACAGCACTTCGTTGGCCTCGTTCAGCTCCTTAAAGCGGGCCTCTGCCGCCTTGTCGTTGGGGTGCAGGTCCGGGTGACACTCCTTGGCCAGCTTGCGGTAGGCCTTTTTGATCTCCTCCGCGCTGGCCTTTCGGTCGACACCCAGCACCTCATAGTAATCGCGTTTTGTTGCCATATCTTCTCCAGTGGGTCACGTGGATGGGGTGACGGGGATAGGAACGATGGGAACCTTTTCTTCAGAAAAGGTTCCCATACCCTCGAAAAGACTTTAATTGGAGATTCTTGCTGAAGCGTTGCCATGGGGCAAGCATCCTTTGCAGCTTGTGCTCCTGAAAAGCCATTTGTTTTGAGTCCCTCCCTGTGGCTGCCTCATAAAGAGACCTGCCCATAGTATCCACGCCACGTTATACTTGCGTTCATCCGGGGCGCTGAGGGCGCCCGCCCGGGCAGCCCTCAGCTTCTCCCCAGTGATAATACCCTGTTGGTATCAGTGTACCTCTCCGTCGGCGTTCACGCTGCCGTCGGGGTTTTCCATGGGCTGCTGGTCGCCCGTATCGCCGGGCTGGCCCTGCTGGCCTTCCTGCTGGTACAGCTTGCCAAAGATCTCGTACACCTTCTGGGTCATCTGATCCATGGCAGGCTTGATTTCGTCGGCCTTGTTGCCCTCGCGCACCTTCTTGAAGGCGTCGATTTCGCTCTGCACGGTGTGCTTGTCCT
>JAAZBR010000345.1 GCA_012513735.1 Clostridiales bacterium
ATGACCCATCATCTGCCGGTTTCCAAATCTACTGTCTATCGACACATTGAGCGGGGATACTATTCCATCGCCAGGATCGACCTCTCCCGCGCCGTCAAGTTCAAACTCCGCAGCAAAAAGGAAAACGACTACACGCCCAAAGCCATTCGCGTCAACCGTACCTACGGGGATTATCTTCTCTTCATGCAGGCCTCTTTTCCCCTTCTGGCCGCCAATATCGTGGATCACCTGAGCGGTGAGCTGCTGTTCACCGGCAACAAGCTGTTTGAAATGTCCAACGGCATGAAGGTGGGCGTGTTCGGCCTCACCACCCCCGAAACCCTCACCAAAGCCCACCCGGACAAGGTGCGCGGCGTCGACTTCCTGCAGGGCGATAAGCTGTACGAAGCCGCCCAGAAGCAGGTGGACGAGCTGAAGGCGGCCGGCGCCAACGTCATCGTGCTGCTGAGCCACCTGGGCATGGACGAAGAGTCCGAACCCAACCGTTCCACCGACGTGTTGGCCAAGGTGACCGGTATCAACGTGCTGATTGACGGCCACAGCCACACCGAGTTGGAAAAGGGCCAGATGGTAGGCGACACACTGGTGGCCTCCACCGGCGCCTATGGCAAGAACCTGGGCGTGATCACCTACGACGGCGAGAAATACGCAGCCAGCCTGTTTAACAGCAACAAGAAGAGCGCGGTGGTCACCGTGGACGGCACGCTGTACAGCGCCACGCTGGCCGCCAAGCTGGATGAGGAAACCTATCAGCTTATCAAGGCCAAGGATGATGAAGTGAAGGCCGAGCTGAGCAAGGTGTTTGCCAAGACAGAGGTGCTGCTCAATGGCGAGCGCGACCCCGGCAACCGCACGGAGGAAACCAACCTGGGCGACTTTGCGGCAGACGCCATCCTGTGGGCGGCACAGCAGGCCCTGGGCGACAAGGTGCAGGCAGCAATCACCAACGGCGGCGGCATCCGCGCCAGCATCCAGGCCGGCGACATCACCATGAACGACATGAAGACCGTGTTTCCCTTTGGCAACCAGGTCTCCGTGCTGGAGGTGACCGGCTCCCAGTTGCTGGAGGCGCTGGAAGCGGCTACCCATTGCACCCCCAAGGCCATCGGCGCCTTCCCCCAGGTGGCAGGCATCGAGTTTGAAATCAACACCACCATCCCCTATGAGCAGGGCGAACAATACCCCGACTCCACCTATTACGCCCCTGCCAAGCCGGGCGCCCGCGTGACCATCAAGTCCATCGGCGGCCAGCCCTATGAGGCGGAGACCATCTACACCATCGCCACCAATGATTTCACGGCAGCCGGCGGCGACACCTACTATGCCTTCCGCTACCCCAACGCTACAAGTGGTTATAAGACGGGCGTGGCGCTGGAGGATGCATTGGTCAACTATGTCACCACAGTGCTGGGCGGCGTAGTGGGCCAGCAATACGCCGAGCCCCAGGGCCGGATTACTGTGATCAAGTAAAACTGGTAGTCCTCTGCCGTAGGTGCGGCAAAGAGGCTGTAGCAAAATGCAAAGTTTGCTGCAGCCCCTTTTTCACTTCCTTTTTCTTGCTTGTCCGACTTCAGGCAGCCCTATTTCGTGCAAATGTCAGGAGTTTACCATATTCTATGCGCATTCTAATCTACCTTTCATATAGCTCTTCTTCCTGTCCAATCTTTGCAGCCTATGATCAGGCTGTCACAGGGAACAAGAAAGGCAGGGAGAGCAACATGGAGCATTTCGAGATGGCTGTAAAGCTGAGCGAACAGACAGGCGTGGATTTTGAGGAAGCCAAGGACGCCCTGGAGCGAAACAACTGGGACATGGCGGACGCCATGCGGGAACTGGACAGCGTGCGCAGGGCGGGCGGCTCTGCAGAAAGGATGGAGGACAACATGAACACACAACAGGAGCAGACAAAAACCCAAAACGGCAACGTCACCATGGAGAAGATAGGCAACTTCCTCAGCAATCTGGTGGCCAAGGGCAACCGCAACCGCCTGGAGGTACATCGCCACGGCCGCCTGCTGTTCAAGATCCCCCTTACGGTGCTGGCGCTGATCGCCCTGTTCTGGTTCTGGCTCATCTTCCCCGGCATGCTGGTAACCTGGTTATTTGGCTGGCGCTATACCTTTGAAGGGGTGGACATACCCAGCAGCAAGGAATACCAACACCACACGCAAAGCGGCACCGTATCCTGACATATACCAACACCGTTCTACCAGCGCAAAGGGCGCCCCATACCGGGGCCCTTTTTTGTTTCTGTTGCTATTATGTGACTGAGAGCGCTCTTCATACTCATGTAAAACGGTAACGCATCCAAAGCGGTGTGGGTTTTTGCTCCACTGCAAGGAGCAGATG
>JAAZBR010000038.1 GCA_012513735.1 Clostridiales bacterium
AACCGGCTGCTGCCTGCCTACATCAGCCAACTGCTGTCCAGCGCCACGGGCTGGGCCTCGCGCAATGCCATCAGCAAGTACACCATCTGCCGGCAGTACGAAGGAAAGGATTTTTAGAATCCCTTGCATTTTCATAAGACACAGGGCCGTCAGCATGTTGCAACGGCCCTGTTGGCTATAGAAAGGCGGCTACTGCTGCAGCTCCCGCTGCACCTGATCCTCGGTTTTGCCCTCCTGCACCGCCTGTGTGAAGTAGCGCAGCCGCTTGATGTCACCGATCTCAATGACGCCCTTCAATACATGATCAACCAGATAATGCCGCTGGAGATGGGTATCCTCATTGATGGGGCTGACGGTGGTGTAGGTCTGCCCGGGATCGTAGCCGTTGTCGCCCAAAGCATACAGGGAGGTTTCAAAGGCCTGCAGCGTCATGGCGGTCAGCTTGCCCTCATAGGGCTCCTGAATGCCGGCGGCACTGCGCCCCGCATGGGTGCCCATGGCCACTGCCTGTGCCCAGACCCCGGTCACCTGGCCCGGCAGTTGGGCACAGTCGCCGCAGGCCCAGACATCCGGTGCGCTGGTGCGCATGTATTGATCAATCAGCACGCCCCGGTCGCAGGCAATACCGGCCTGCTGGGCGATTTCAATATTGGCTTTGACGCCGGCCGATATCACCACCAGGTCGGCCGACAACTGCCGGCCGTCTGCCAGCGCCACGCTGTGCTCGGTGATCTGCGCCGCGCTGGCGGGCAGGTGCACTTGAACGTCAAAACGTTCCACCAGGCGCTGCAACAGGGCAGAGGACTCCTCGTCCAGTTGGCGCTGCATGATGCGGGGCATGAACTCCAGCACATCCACTTCCAGCCCTGCGCGGTGCAGGGACCAGGCGGCCTCCAGCCCCAGCACGCCGCCGCCGATGACCACCGCGTGGCTGCACCCCGGCAGACGGGCCTGCAGCGCCCTGACATCCGCCAGATTGCGGATGGTGAACACATGGGGCAGGTCGCTGCCTGGTATGGGGGGTACGCTGCAGCGGGCGCCCAGCGCGTAGATCAGCCGGTCATAGGGCAGGGTGGCGCCGTCCGGCAGGGAGACCTGCTTTGCACCGGTATTGATGCCGGTGACCGCTGTGTTCAGCCTGAGGTCAATGCGCTGCTCCTGATACCAGGCAGCGTCCTTGATCAGCAGGCGTTTTTCCGGCAGGTCCTGCTCCAGCGCCTTGGTCAGCAGCGGGCGGTTGTAGGGCGGCAGGCCCTCATCGGTAACCAGCGTAATGGAAGCCGCCCCGTCCATCTCGCGGATGGATTTGGCGGCATTGAAGGCAGCCGGGCCACCGCCCAGCACCAGATAACGCATCACAGTGTTCATCGTCTCCTCCTTATCCAGGACACATGGTAACACTTGGCTGCAACCGGCGCAACTGTGCTGTTAGTGCTTTGATTTCGCCATCAAATCATGTATAATGGCGCAAACAAAGGCGTACGCAGCGCTGAAAGGCGGATGATCATGGTGAATGTGCAGGATTTCGCCCAGTCGCTCAACCTGACGATTCTACATCCCTATTCCAAGGATGAGCTGGACATCGCCATGGCGGAGATCAACCGCCCGGGGCTGGAGTTTATTGGCTATTACGATCACTTTGCCTACGACCGTCCCCAAGTGATGGGCAATGTGGAAATCAACTATCTGGACTCGCTGTCCCAGAAGGAGAGGGCGGCCTGTCTGGAGCGTTTTTTTTCTTTTCCGCTGCCCTGCATCATTGTCTGCCGCGGGCTGACCCCGCCTGAGGAGCTGATGGCCCAGGCCAGGTTAAAGGATGTGCCGGTGTTCCAGTCGCAGATATCCACCACTACCTTCATTGTGCAGGCCATCTTGTATCTTGCACGGGTGCTGGCGCCACGCACCACCCGCCACGCGGTGTTGGTGGACGTGTATGGTGTGGGCATCCTGATCACGGGCGAAAGCGGCGTGGGTAAGAGCGAGTCCGCGTTGGAATTGATCAAGCGCGGTCACCAGCTTGTGGCCGATGATATTGTGGACATCCGCCGGGTGTCCAATGACCGCCTGGTGGGCGAAGCGCCCGAAACCACGCGGCACTTTATGGAAATCCGCGGGATCGGCATCATCGACATCCGGGCCATGTATGGCGTGGGCAGCGTGCTGCTGAATAAAAGCATCGACATGGAAATCCACCTGGAAAACTGGAAGGAAAAGAAAGAGTATGACCGCCTGGGGCTGAAGGAGGAAACCAACGACATCATGGGGGTCAGCCTGCCCTATCTGGTCATCCCGGTGCGCCCTGGGCGCAACCTGGCCATTATCATTGAGGTGGCTGCCCGCAACTTCAGCCTGAAAAAGATGGGCTATTCCGCGGCCAGGGAGTTGGACCGCCGCCTTAACGATATGATGAACAACAGCAGGAAGGAACAGGGCTGAGGGCGCATGTATTATTTGGGCATCGACGTGGGGGGCACCCAGATCAAGGCAGGGGTGGTGGATGAGCGGGGTGCCATCCTGCAAAGGGCGGAGGCGCCCACGGGCGTCGGCTGCCACTATTCCGCTATCATTGCCGATATGGCGGCCTGCTGTCAGCAGGCCATGCGACTGGCGGGCATCCCTCTGGCACAGATCGGCAGCCTGGGGGTAGGCATCCCCGGCATCGCCGACAACACCACCGGCACGGTGATCTTCTGCACCAACCTGGGCTGGCATGATGTGCCGCTGCGCCAGGTGTTGCAGCGGCATCTGCCCCTGGAGGTGTGGATTGACAACGATGCCACGCTGGCCGGCTATGCCGAGAGCGTGGCCGGCATCAGCAAGGGGCTGCGCAGCAGCGTCTTCCTCACGCTGGGCACCGGGGTGGGCGGCGGCATTGTGATCGATGGCAAGCCCTGGGCCGGCGCCCATGGGGTGGGCAGTGAAATAGGCCATGCCACGCTGGTGGCCGATGGCGAGCCCTGCACCTGCGGCAAGCGGGGCTGTGTGGAGCGCTATTGTTCGGCAACGGCCCTGCTCCGCATGGCGCAGGAGGCCTGCACCATGCATGCTTCCTGTGCCATGATGCAGCAGGCGGGCGGGGACATGAACCGCCTCACAGGCCGGCTGGTCATTGACCTGGCCAAGGCAGGGGATCCGCTTGCCAGCCAGGTGTTTTTACAGTATGCTCACTACCTGGCGCTGACGGTGAACAGCGTCATCTCATTCCTTGACCCGGAGATGATCGTGCTGGGGGGCGGCATCAGCAACGCGGGGGAGTTTTTGACCCGGGCTGTGGAGAAGGAATTGCCCGATCTGCTGATGTTCAAAACCCAGCCCTACGCCAAGCTGGCCTTGGCCAGCCTGGGCAACGATGCCGGCATCATCGGTGCGGCCATGATCGGCAAGCTGACCCTGAATTAGACCGCTACGGCGCAGACCGCCGCAAATATTGTATGCAGGAAGGACAGACCATGCAGCCAACGCTTGTATCCCAACTCTATTGCACAACGCCCCAGGACGGGGCCCAGATCACCGTCAGCGGCTGGGTCCGCACGCTGCGGGACAGCAAGGCCTTTGCCTTTATTGAGCTGAACGACGGCAGTTACTTCAAAAACCTGCAGGTGGTGTGCGACGAGCAGCTGCCCAACTTCAAGGAGATCACCAAGGTGACCATCGGTAGCGCGCTGACCGTGCGCGGCACGCTGGTGCTGACCCCCGGCATGAAGCAGCCCTTTGAACTGAAGGCCGTGGATGTGCAGGTGGACGGGCTGAGCGAGCCTGACTACCCCCTGCAAAAGAAGCGCCACAGCTTTGAGTTTTTGCGCACCATTGCCCACCTGCGTCCGCGCACCAACACCTTCTATGCGGTGTTCCGCATCCGTTCCCTGGCGGCCCAGGCCATCCATGATTATTTTGCCAAACGGGGCTTTGTGTATGTGCATACCCCCATCATCACCACCAGCGACGCCGAGGGCGCGGGGGAGATGTTTCAGGTGACCACCCTGGATTTGGACAAGCTGCCCCGGGATGAGCAGGGCCAGGTGGACTATAAGGAGGACTTCTTTGGCAAGCATGCCTCGCTGACTGTGTCCGGCCAGCTCAACGTGGAGGCCTTCTGCATGGCCTTCCGCAATGTCTACACCTTCGGGCCTACCTTCCGGGCGGAAAACAGCAACACGGCCCGCCACGCGGCCGAATTCTGGATGATCGAGCCGGAGATCGCCTTTGCCGACCTGGATGACAACATGGCGCTGGAAGAGGATATGATCCGCACCGTGATCGGCGATGTGCTGGAAAAGGCGCCGGAGGAAATGGCCTTTCTGAACCAGTTTGTGGACAAGGGCCTGCTTGAACGGCTGGCGCTGGTGCGGGACAGCGAGTTTGCCCGCTGCAGCTACACCCAGGCCATCGACATCCTGCTGGCTGCCGACAAGCAGTTTGAGTTCCCTGTGCGCTGGGGGATGGACCTGCAGACCGAGCATGAGCGCTATCTGACAGAGGCGCACTTCAAAAGGCCCGTGTTCGTGTATGATTACCCCAAGGACATCAAGGCGTTCTATATGCGCATGAACGACGACGGAAAAACCGTGGCGGCCGTGGACCTGATGGTGCCCGGCATCGGCGAGATGGTGGGCGGCAGCCAGCGTGAGGAGCGGCTGGACCGCCTGATGCAGCGCATCCGGGAAATGGGCCTGCAGGAGGAAGAATACAAGTGGTACATCGACCTGAGGCGCTTTGGCACAGTGAAACATGCAGGCTTTGGCCTGGGCTTTGAGCGGTTTGTGATGTACCTGACCGGAATCTCCAATATCCGCGACGTCCTTCCCTACCCGCGCACAGTGGGCAATGCGGAGTTCTGATACGCTCGGTTTTATAGAGTAGCTTTCATAACAATGCCCCGCAGCGATCCGGCCGCGGGGCATTGGTCTGTGTATTTGTATATGCTAATTGAGCTCCAGCTTCATATCGCCCGGCTTGATCCAGCCGGCGCGGCGGAAGCCCCAGGCGATCAGGCCCACCAGCAGGGCGGGCAGGATGAAGTGCATCACCACAATCAGCAGCAGGGCTTGCAGTGGGGGAAAGGCCTCCTGCATGCTGGCCCAGGCGCCGAATTGGCCTACCAGGCCACTGGTGCCCATGCCCGCGCCCAGCGGGTTGTTGGGCATTTTCACCAGCATGGTGCTGATGGGGCCCAGAATAGCCGAGGCAATGGTGGGGGGCAGCCAGATCACGGGCTTGCGCATGATGTTCCCGAACTGCAGCATGGAGGTGCCTATACCCTGGCTGATCAGCCCGCCCACCCCGTTATCCGGGTAGGATTGGACGGCGAAACCGATCATCTGGGCACAGCAGCCTACGCAGGCAGCACCTGCGGCCAAACCGTTGAGCCCCAGGGAGATGCTGATGGCGGCCGAGCTGATGGGGGCCGTCAACGCCAGGCCCATCAACACGCTGACCAGTATACCCATGGGCAGGGGATGCATTTCGGTGGCGGTGTTGATGAAGCCGCCCAAGGCGTTCATCCCGGCAGAAATGGCCGGGCCTGTCCAGTCGCCGATCAGCCCGCCCGCCGTGATGGTGACGATGGGCACCAGCACGATGTCCACAGGCGTTTTGCCCGCCACCAGGCCGCCCAGCTCTGCTCCCACCACGGCGGCCAGGTAGGCGCCTACCGGGCCGCCTGCAGCATAGCCCAGTGCCCCTGTGACTGCGCTGGAAAACACCACCAGGGGTTTGGACTTCAGCCCGTAGGCGATGGCAACGCCAATGGCACTGCCCACCACGGGGGAGGAGGCTGCCACCATGGCCCCAAAGGGCTTCAGGAAGCTGAGAAAGCTGACGGCGGCAAGTTGGCTGAGAATCAGGCCGATGATCAGCGAAGAAAACAGGCCAAGGGCCATGTAGCTCATGGCGTCGATGAAATAGCGCTTAAAGAAGCTGGCGGCCCGGCCCGACTTTTTTTGTTGCATTTGCCCGCTATCCCTCGATAAAATCGCGCATGGCCTTCACGAAGCGTTGGGGCTGTTCCAGATGGCTGGCGTGGCCGCATCCCTCCATCATCAGCTCGGTATACTGGCCGCCCTTTGCCCGGTAACGCTCCAGTACTGCGCGGGTCTGGGATACCATGGGCTGGCTGGGGAAGACCTCTTCGCCCGGGTAGCCGGGCAGCACGCCCAGTTGCCCCAGCGTGGCCAGGTCGGAGAAGGACTTGTCGCTGACCAGCGTGTCCTTGTCGCCGCGGATCCACAGCACCTTGGGCTGGGGCTGCACATCCACAAAGCCGCTTACGTCCGCGTATTGGGGAGCGAGGGAATTGGAGATGCCGCGGGTGCCCG
>JAAZBR010000346.1 GCA_012513735.1 Clostridiales bacterium
AAGGAAGATGGGGACACGTTGCTGGTCGGCTTGACGGATTTTGCCCAGAGTGAGCTGGGCGACATCGTGTTTATCAACATGCCCTTTGAAGGAGACAAGGTCCGGGCAGGGGAGACCTTTGCCGATGTGGAATCCGTGAAAGCTGTGGGCGAAATACTGAGCCCCGCGGACGGCGTTGTGGCGGAGGTCAACGAAGCTTTGGTGGATGCGCCCGAAATGATCAATCAGTCTCCCTATGATGCGTGGGTCATCCGGATCAAGGAAGCGACCAACGTGGAGAAACTGCTGACAGCAGAGGAATATGAGAATCTGATCAAGGAGGGTTGAAATGGGAAGCTATTTGCCTTCTACCAAGCAGGAGAGGCAGCATATGCTGGAATCGATGGGCTACACATCCATCGACCAGCTGTATGCTGATGTACCTGACAGCGTCATGCTCAAGGAACCCCTGCAGATCCCGGCCGGTATATCCGAGCTTGAGTTGCGCCAGCAGATGTCGGACATGGCGGCAAAGAACAAGCTGTTTCCGGTCGTGCTGCGCGGTGCGGGTGCCTATGACCACTACATTCCGGCCATTGTGGACAGCGTGACCTCCCGGGAGGAATTCAGCACGACTTATACCCCCTACCAGGCGGAGATCAGCCAAGGCGTACTGCAGTCTATTTTTGAATACCAAAGTATGATCTGCGAACTGACTGGTCTGGATGTGAGCAATGCCTCCCTGTACGACGGTGCATCTGCCGCGGCAGAGGCCGCCATGATGTGCCTGGACCGGCGGCGGAACAAGGTGCTGGTATCCGCCGCCTCTCACCCCGATGTCGTGGAGACTGTGCGCACCTATTGCTGGGGCCGTAACCTGGAGATTCATGTGGTTCCCGAAAAAGACGGGCATGTGGACAGCGATGCGCTGCGCTCGCTGCTGGATGACAAAACCGCCTGCTTCTATTTTGCACAGCCCAACTTCTACGGTCAGTTGGAGAATGCTGCGGATCTGATTGACGCGGTGCATGGTGCCGGGGCCAAGGCCATCATGGGCGTGAACCCGATCTCTCTGGGGTTGCTGAAAACGCCGGGGGAATACAGCGCCGATATTGCGGTGGGGGAAGGACAGCCGCTGGGCATGCCGCTTTCCTATGGCGGCCCCTACCTTGGATTCCTGGCTGCCAAGCGTGAGCTGACTAGGCTGCTGCCCGGCCGCGTTGTGGGCCAAACTCAGGACGCACAGGGGCGGCGCGCCTTTGTACTGACGCTGCAGGCCCGGGAACAGCATATCCGCCGTGAAAAGGCCGGAAGCAATGTATGCTCCAACCAGGCCCTGTGCGCCATGATGGCTGCTGTGTACATGGCTGCCATGGGCCCGGGCGGTATGAGGAAAGCTGCCGAGCTTTGCTACCAGAAGGCCCACTACTTCCAGCAGGAGCTGTGCAAGCTGCCTGGTTTTAGGCTGGTTCACCAGGGCTCCTATTTTCATGAGTTTCTGACAACATGCCCCATTGACGCGAAACAGCTTGAGAAAAGACTGATGGAGCGCGGCATCTTGCCGGGGTTGGTTCTGGACGGCAATATGCTGTGGTGCGTCACCGAGAAACTAACCAAAGACACCCTGGATGCTGTGATCCGCACTGTAAAGGATGTGTGCACACAATG
>JAAZBR010000347.1 GCA_012513735.1 Clostridiales bacterium
ATCGCGCCGCCCGAACTGAAAGGCACCATGCTGGGGCTCCATGGGACCCTGCAGGGGGTAGCGCTGTTGCCGGCCAGCTTGCTGGCGGGCCTTTTGTGGAACTGGACGGGCCCCACCGCGCCCTTTTATTGGGGCACGGGCCTGTCGTTGCTGGCAGCGGTGATCCTGGCCCTTGGAATGAAAACGCACAGGGAGAGAACAACATGACAAAATGGCTGATCCGGCGGTTTGTAGCCGACAGGGAACAGGTAGCCAAGCCCGCAGTGCGCACCGCCTATGGCAGGCTGGCCACCACCACAGGCCTGCTGTGCAACCTGTTGCTTGCGATGGGCAAGCTGCTGGTGGGTCTGTTGTCAGGCTCGGTTTCCGTGATAGCGGATGCCGCCAACAACCTATCCGATGCCTCCAGCAGCGTCATCAGCCTGCTTGGTTTCAAAATGGCCAGCAAGCCTGCGGACCCGGAGCATCCCTACGGCCACGCCC
Organism: Clostridiales bacterium; assembly: GCA_012513735.1. Lineage (GTDB taxonomy): Bacteria > Bacillota > Clostridia > Christensenellales > Aristaeellaceae > UBA1038. Next base: position 484 of record JAAZBR010000347.1, read on the forward strand.
GCTATGAGTACCTGGCAGGGTTGATGGTGTGTGTCATCATTCTGCTGATCGGTGTGGAGCTGTTTCGCTCCAGCCTCAACAAGGTGATCAACCCCAGCCCGGTACAGTTCAGTTGGATCACCGTGGGGGTGCTGGCGGCCTCCATTCTGGTCAAGCAGTGGATGGCGTCATTCTACCGTAGGATCGGCAGTACCATCAGCTCCAACACTTTGCAGGCAGCAGCGACGGACAGCCGTAATGACGTGATATCCACCTCCATCGTGCTGATTGCAGCACTGATTTCTCATTTCTTCAAGATGGAGCTGGATGGCTGGATGGGCCTGGCGGTGGCCTGCTTTATCCTGTATTCAGGCTTCGGGCTGCTGCGTGAAACGCTGGATCCCCTGCTGGGCAATGCGCCCGATCCGGAATTGGTACAGCAGATCCGGGATCTGATTCTTTACTACCCGGGTGTGCTGGGCACCCACGACCTGATGCTGCATGACTATGGTCCCGGCCGCCGTTTTGGCAGCGTGCACGTGGAGATGGCCGCCGAGGACGACATTATGCAAAGCCACGACGTCATCGACGGCATAGAACGAGACATTCTGCAGCAGATGAATATCCACCTGATCATCCACCTGGACCCCATTGTCACCCAGGATCCCCTGGTGGCCGATCTGCGGCTGTGGCTGTCCGAGCAAGTCAAGCAGATCCATCCCGAACTAACCATCCATGATGTGCGGCTGGTGAAGGGTATTACCCACAGCAACCTGATTTTCGACTGCGTGAAGCCCTCCGGCCTGGATATGGCAGATGATGCGCTGAAGCGGGCGCTGTCTGAGGTCGTCCGCCAGAAGCATCCCTCCTATTTTTCGGTGATCACGATTGATGAAAGCTATGCCACCGTGCCCCAGGGGGACGGGGCAAAGTCAAAAGAGCACTAATGAATGAATAAAGTATACACTAAGCAGCGATTGCATAGGGTATCAATGGGCGAAGCGGAACACGATGCCCACCACCGCAGCAATGGCAATGTACAGCGCAGGATGCAGCTTCCACTTGTTCATGGCCAGGTAGAGGGCCACGGCCAGCACGATGGACTTCCAGTCAAACAGCTTGAGCAATTGCCCCGTCGCACGAAAGGCTTCCCCATTCAGCAGGGAGATCAGCAGCACGCTGAGCGCCGCTGAGCAGATTAGCCCCACCGATGCCGGGCGCAGACCGTAGAACACATCCTGCACCAGCATGCTTTTGCTGAACCGCTGCAGAAAGCGCGCAACGATCAACACGATCACGGTGGCCGGAAAAATAACGCCCAGGGTGGCGATCACGGCCCCCAATACCCCGCCCACGTGAAAGCCGGTGTAAGTGGCCATGTTGATGCCGATGGGGCCAGGAGTTGCCTCGGAAATGGCGATCATATTGGCCAGGTCGGCCAGCGTATACCAACCGGTGCGCTCGCTCAGCCGCTCTAAAAAGGGCAGCGTGGCCAGGCCGCCGCCGATGGCGAACAGGCCAATCTGAAAAAACTCGAAGAAAAGCTGCAGATAGATCATGCCTTCTTAGCCCTCCCCGCCATCCGCCAGCCTACCGCCAGCAGCCCCGCCCCCACCACATAGAGGATGGGGTTGATGTCGATAAAGACCGACAGCAGGAAAATGACCACACACAGCGCCAGGGTGAATATATCCACCACTGCGCCCTTGAACAACTTGAGGATCGAGCGGAGAATCAGCACAAACACACAGGCCCGGATGCCGGCGAAGGCGTCCTGCACCGCGGGCAGATCAACAAAGTTGGCAATGAAGGCGGCGATCACCATGATGATAATTAGCGATGGAAAGGCCACGCCCAAAGCTGCCAGAACGCCGCCCCGCCACCCCTTCACCTGATTGCCGATGAAAATGGAGGTGTTGACCGCGATGATGCCGGGCATCACCTGGCTGATGGAATAAAAGTCCAGCACTTCCTGCTCGCTCACCCAGCCCCTGCGCTCCACCACCTCACGCTGCACGATGGGCAGCATGGAGTAGCCCCCGCCAAACGTGAACGCGCCTACCCGGCTGAAGGTGAGAAAAATGTCCGCATAAATGTTCATTGAGCTTGCCTTTCCTGTTTTTTGCAGCCCCACTATAGTCCCGGGCCCTTTGGCTTGTCAATCGCAGGAGCCTCAGGGTATACTTGGCCTATCTACCTGTAAAGGAGTACCAGATGAAGTTTATTTCCTGGAACGTCAACGGGTTTCGGGCCGTGCTGAACAAGGGCTTTGCAGAGGTTTTCCAGCAGGCAGACGCCGACTTTTTCAGCCTGCAGGAGACCAAAATGCAGGAAGGCCAGGCCAGCTTCTCCCCTGAAGGCTACTACGCCTATTATCACAGCGCCCAGCGAAAGGGGTATTCGGGCACGGCGGTGTTCACCAGGCACGAACCCCTGGCCATCTACCACGGCCTGGGCGATGAAACCCATACCGATGAAGGCCGGGTGCAGACGCTGGAGTATCCTCAGTTCTACCTGGTCAACTGCTATGTGCCCAATGCCCAGCCCGAACTGAGGCGGCTGGACTACCGCATGGCCTTTGAGGATGATATGCGGGCCTACCTGTGCAAGCTGGATGCCCTGAAGCCGTTGATCTACTGCGGCGACCTGAATGTGGCTCATCAGGAGATCGATATCAAGCGCCCCAAGCCCAACATCGGCCAGCCCGGCTTCAGCTATGAGGAGCGGGGCAAGATGACGGAGCTGCTGGACGCCGGCTTTGCCGATACCTTCCGCCGCCTGCACCCCGACACCGCCAACCGATACACCTGGTGGAGTTACATGGGCAATGCCCGTGCCAACAATACCGGCTGGCGGATCGACTATTTCATTGTGTCCGAACGCCTGCTGAGCCAGGTGAAGGCTGCCACCATTCACGATGATATCCTGGGCAGCGACCACTGCCCCGTCGGGCTGGAAATCGCCCTGTAGCGCCCCGGCTTTGTTGTCCCCCATCACAGCCATTTGAAAGGAGCCTTCTATGCGCACCATGTCCCCCGTCTCCTCCCTCAACATCTCCGCCATCGTGCTGGGCTGTATGCGGATCCAGAAGCTGCCCACCCAGGAGGTGGTACCCCTGATCCGTGCCGC
>JAAZBR010000348.1 GCA_012513735.1 Clostridiales bacterium
CACAAAGCCATCCACCATCTCCAGCGGGACGAAGTTTAGTGTTGTGCCTCCAAAGCCGCCGCCGTGCACGCGGCATGCGCCACGCCCCTGCAATTGCTCCTCCGCCACTGCAAGGGCGATAGCCAGAGGCTGCTGGCTGGCGTTGGTGGACAGGTTTTGCAGCAGCTGCCAACTGCTGCGACCGGAAGCACGCACCTGGGTAAAGAAGCACTCCACATCTCCGGCCTTCAGGGCAGCCGCCCCTTCCTCCACCCGCTGGTTCTCACCAAAATAGTGAATGGCCCGCAATACCGCACGATCGTTCACCTGGCACCGAAGCTGCCTGATCTGCCCATAAAACTGATCCGGACGAACACGCCTTAGGGAATCGGCACCAAAAAACTGAGCCACATGCTGCATCTCGGTGCGAATGGCGGCATAATCGGCAGTCAGGTCATCATGGCTGGCGCCGGTACCCACCACCACCATGGCGTAGCCTGCCTCATGGAAATGGAAAGAGAGGGGCTCCACCACAGGGTCAGCTTGCTCAAAATCGATATAGGTCATGCCGCCCACGCTGCTGGCCATCTGGTCCATCAGCCCGGAGGGCTTGCCGAAATGCACGTTCTCCGCATGCTGGCAGATCTTGGCACGCTCTACAGCACTCATCCGCTGTCCGTTGTACAGCAGGTCAAGGATGGTACAGATCAGCACCTCAAAGGCCGCAGAACTGGACAGGCCGCTGCCGCTCAGCACATCGCTGGTGATCACCGCCTCAAAGCCGCCCAGCCGGTATCCGGCACGCTGCATACCATCGGCAACGCCGCGCACCAGGGCGGCAGAGGTGCCACGCTCGTCCTCCCGGGGCTCCAGCAGGCCCAAATGCAGCTCAATGGGCTCATAGCCCTGACTGATCAGGTGCACCTGTTGGTCATGCCGCGGGCTGACAACGGCCAAGGCATCCAGGTTAATGGCCGCCGCCAGCACCTTGCCCTTGTTATGATCGGTGTGGTTGCCCAGGATTTCCGTACGGCCGGGAGAGGACACCATGCGGACCGAACCGGATGCCCTGAACAGCTCCTCGTGAAACTTGATCAGCGAGCCGTATCGCCCCATCTGTTCCACCAGCATGCCCTCACGCCTGCCGTACAGGCGGCCAAGGCGCTCCATCCCTTCGGGTGCCCGCAACAGACGGTGCAGCTCAATGTAGTTCATACTTGCCCCTCCCCTTGTTGATCCAGGATCGTTTGAAAAATCTCTGTCAGCCGCTCCAGCCCCAGGATCTGCAGTTGCTGGCTGAACTGGTCGAACTGCTCATCGCTTAATGCCCACTCCCCCGTCACCCAGCGGGCAATGGATTCATCTACATAGCGGCCGATTGCCTGCTGCAGGGACCCGATCTCCTGCTCCTGGGCACGGGTGAGCGACAGAGGCACAAAGGTATCGGCTGCCACGGCGCGTACAATGTCCACTTGAGCGGACAGCTTCTCGATAGCGGGGTCGCTGTACCTGCGCTGAAAGGCTTCGTTGCTGACACCGGGGGCAGGATCTCCTTCCAGCATACCCGTTCCACCCATCGTGCCGGGTGCTGGTTCCTTGACCAGGCGCCAGGATCCATCGCCATCAATCAGATAGTCCAGGCCCTCTACACCCACAGATAGCAGTATTCCACCCTCCGGCGTATAGAGTTGATCAACCCACTTCAGCAATCCGGCCGGATCGGTACAGGCGCTGGTCAGCGCAAAGGTGCCCGGCACCGCTGCAGGCACGATGCTGCGCCATACCTGCTTGCCCTCAAAAATAAGGGGCGGCACCACCGCATACTGATCTGCCCAAGCCAGGGGAATCAGGTGGATGGACAACGGCGCCAAAAACGCGCCGTATTGCGGCGTAGCGCGCTCATCGGTCACCCGGCGAAGCTGATCGGTGGTGGTGAATCCATTCTTGTCCAGCAGACCCTGCTGATACAGGCCGCGGCACCAGATCATATATGCACAGAAGCTCTCCTGCAACGGCGCAAAGCAGGCCTGGCCATCCTGCGCATAGAAGTTAAAGTCATTGGCAACCAGGCCAAAGGCCTGGGCCAGATACTTCAGATCATAGGGACCCAGGAAGGAGAGGGGGATCTCATCGGCACGCCCGTTCCTGTTGGGATCCTGTTCGCGAAAGGCGGTCAGCACTTCCTGCAGCTCAGCAGCAGTGGTCGGCATCTTCAGTTTCAGCCGCTCCAGCCACTGGATATTGATCCACAGGCAGTTCTGCCCGGCGGCCAGGTTGATGTAGGGCAGCGCCCCAATACGGCCATCAGGTAATGTAATGGATGCGCCAACCTGCGGGTGCTGCGCAAGCAGGGCGTGCAGATTGGGGGTATGTTGCTCCAACAGGGGGGCCAGATCCAGCAGCAGGCCGGCATCCAGCAGCTCGATGGTCTCTGCCGGGCTGAGCCCTGCCTTGAACAGAGCCTGGGGAGCCTCTTCCCCGCTAAGGAAAGTCTGAAGGTTGCCCTGGTCATCCCGCTGCAGCGAGCAGAACTGCAGGACGGGCCCGTCAGCAGGCTGCAAAGCGGCAAACACGTCGCTCCGGGACCAATCCCTCTGCCCTTCTCCCACATAGC
>JAAZBR010000349.1 GCA_012513735.1 Clostridiales bacterium
AGGATGGCATGGTGGTCAAGGGCCAGCGGTTTGAGGGCATCAAAGAGGTGGCTTCGCCCGTGGACCTGGCCCGCCGCTACAGCGACCAGGGCGCCGACGAGCTGGTATTTTACGACATCACCGCCAGCGTGGAGCAGCGGGCGCTGTTCACTGATATCCTGAAACAGACTGCCGCCCAGGTGTTCATCCCCCTCACGGTGGGCGGCGGCATCAACACCGTGGACGATTTTGAGCGGGTGCTGACCTGCGGCGCCGACAAGGTGAGCGTCAACAGCGGCGCCATCAAAAATCCCCAGCTTATTCAGGATGCCGCCCGGCACTATGGCAGCCAGTGCGTGGTGCTGAGCGTGGATGTGAAGCGGGTAGGTACAGGATTCCGTGTGTTTTCCAAAGGCGGGCGCGAAGACACCGGCATGGAGGCCATCGCCTGGATCAAAAAGGGTGTGGATCTGGGCGCAGGCGAAGTGGTAGTCAACTCCATCGACACCGATGGCGTGAAGGAGGGCTTCGACCTGGGGCTGCTGCAGCAGGTGTGTGCCGCCGTGCGGGTGCCGGTCATCGCCTCGGGCGGTGCGGGCAACATGCAACACTTCCTCAACCTGTTCCGCCAGATCCCCGATATCGACGCGGGCCTGGCCGCCAGCATTTTCCACTACGGCGAGGTAACCATCCCCGACCTCAAGCAGTTCCTGTACGAGCGGGGCGTGAACGTGCGGATGGTGCAGCAAGCCGAAGACGCGCAGCAGAGTTGACCAAAGGGCACCGCCGCCGGTCTGTGGGGCTGGGCGGGCGTTCCTGACAGAAGGAGCAGCAAAATGAACACGGAAAACCTGAAGTTTGACGCCGCGGGGCTGATCCCCGCCATTGTGCAGGATAACAGCACCGGCCGGGTGCTGATGCTGGGCTACATGAACAAAGAGAGCCTGCAGCAGACCCTGGAAACAAAGCTGTGCACCTTTTACAGCCGCAGCCGGCAGCAACTGTGGACCAAAGGGGAAACCAGCGGCCATTATTTGAACGTGGTCAGCGTCGCTACCGACTGTGATGGAGACGCGCTGCTGGTACGGGCCGTCCCCCAAGGACCTACCTGCCACACAGGGGAAACAAGCTGCTTTTTCAACCCCCTGCTGGAGGGCCCGGAACCCTTCAGCCTGCAGGGGCTGTATGCCCTGCTGGTAGGCCGCAAAAAACACCCCAAGGAGGGTAGCTACACCAACTACCTGTTTGACAAGGGGCTGGACAAAATCCTCAAAAAGGTGGGCGAGGAGAGCACTGAGGTGATTGTTGCCGGCAAGGGCGGCGACAGGCAGGAAACCATCTACGAGATCGCCGACCTGTGCTACCATGTGCTGGTGCTGATGGTACAGATGGGTATCAGTGTTGAGGATGTGAGCAGGGAGCTGGCCAGCCGGCATGTGATCGATAAAAAGCAGAAGCAGGAGACATCTGCGGCCAAGTGAGCGGTGAATACGGAGGCCAACTGAAGCATCTTCTTTATAAAGAAAGACCGCCTCATCATGAGACGGTCTTTCTGCAGTGATTGTTAAAGACGGTCAGGGAATCGGCGTCTCCAGCATAGTGCAGTTTATAAAAGCTGAGGGTGCGATGGCAATGCCGCTGTGCAGGCCTTCCACCGTTTTCAGTTTATCACAGTAGGCAAAGGCATCTGCACCTATTTCCTTCAGGCTGGCAGGCAGCGTGATACTGGTCAGTCCGTTTCCCTGAAAAGCATGTGGACCAATTTTCTCCAGCCCCTCTGGCAGGGTGATGGATGCCACCTTGCCCCCGCCAGTGAAAGAACCCGCTGCGATTTCTTTGACCCCAGATGGAATTACAATCTCCTTGATGTTTGAGGAGAAAAAGGCGTAAGCACCAATGGTCCGTACACTGTCAGGCAACGAAATGACATCAATGCTGGTGCCTGCAAATGCTTTGGGCGCAATGGCAACAATACCATCGGGAACCTTCAGGCTTTTCATTTTCTTCATGCTGGGAACGCTGATCAGCACCTGATCCTGCTGATGGATGAGCATGCCCTTGGTCAGAACGAAATACGGATTCTTCTTGTCAAGGGTAAAACTCTGCAGCATAAACATGCCATGAAAAGCCCCATCGCCAATGAATTCCACCGAAGCGGGAATCTTTATGCTGCTAATATAGTTGGTGGAAAATGCACCAGCGCCGATAGTCCGCAGGGTCTTGGGCAGGTTAACCTTCTTGATGGTATAGTCCCCCTGGAAGCAATAATCGTTGATGCCTTCCAGGCCTTCAGGCAGCACCAGCTCTGTGCAAGCGAAGTTGCCGCCAAACAGGTCCATACCTTCATTCCCCTGTCCCAGCATCTTGACCGGGTAGCCTTCAATTTCAGCGGGCACTATAAACTTGCGCTTCTGCGTCTGGATGCGGCTGATGGTCACCTCTTCCTTGTTGACCACGTATTCGATGAAATCGGAGAAATTGGCGTCCTCTTTGTGTTTCGGGTCCGGTATCTCCAACAAGTCAGACCAACTCTCCGGCTGCAGCTCATGCTTGATGTTATGCTGCATGGCATATTCTTGAGCGTAGCTACCCTCCACCACCACCAAGGTGACGTCCGCACCTTCAAAGGCCATATCTCCAATAGCTGTTACGCTGGCCGGCACCTGAAGCCGAGCAAGGGATTCACAGTAAGAAAAGGCTTGTTCTCCAATGATCTGCAGGCTGTTGGGCAGTTTGACTTCGGTGAGACTCATGCACATTTGGAAGGCACATTCCCCGATGCCCTCCACACCGTTTTCCAGTTCAATGCTCTGAAGACCGCTGTTAGAAAAGGTTCCCTTGGGGACCTGCTTAAGGTAGCCGGGAAACACAAAGCTGCTGAGATTATACGCGGATGTAAACACCTCCTCACCCAGGTGCGTAAGC
>JAAZBR010000039.1 GCA_012513735.1 Clostridiales bacterium
CTACGATGACAAACCTCCTTTGCTTTCGATGCGGTTGCCAGACCTTCTCGATTGTAGCAAAGGAGGTTTCTGATAGCTAAAGCTTTCTGATTCCACCAGCCCTGCTGGTGGATTTGTGGGCTAAAGCACACATGAAAAACCCCGCGGAAACACGCGGGGTCTGGAAACAGGAAAAGGCGGCTATTCAGCCACCGGGCTTCAGGATAACCCTTAGAAGAACACGATGTCCGAAATCGTCCGTTTGCCGCCGCCAAAAGGATGGCTGATCACGTTGCCTTGGAACCACAGTTCGGTGGAACCGCCGCCATCCAGGTTCATGGCGGTGACAGCGCCATGCTCAATGAATACCTGCTGTAGCTCAGGCAGCGTCATGCCCTTGGAATACCCATCCTGCCGGCCGTCGGCCACCACGATGATGTAGTGAAGCGGGCCGATCTGTCCCAGGGCGGTGCGGGGCTCACGCCGGGTATCCCGGGTGGATATGACATCAAACTTCGGGCTGAAGGTGACGGCCTGACCGTCCCGCACCAGCTCCGGGCCGAATTCAAAGGTCTGCCACACCCCTTGGGCCGCCAGGTCATTGCCCAGCTGGGGCACCTTGTCCTGATCCCGGTCCACGCGCACGCTCATGTCGCCAAACTGGTCTACAATCAGCATGTTGCGGGTGGTACGGGTAGAGCGGATCAACTGGCCATTGCGGATGATGGTGCCATACTTGTGGGCCCCATAGTAGTCTCCGTTGATGGCAATCACAGCGCCGTTGCGGCTGGCAATGGCCTCCATCTGCTCCTCCCGACCGTTGGGCTTGTCGCTGCTGAGGCCCGCCTTTAGCTGCTTGGCATCCTTTACCTGCACATCGGCCACCCAGTAGACGATACCGTCCCGTTCATAGCGCTTGATGGCAACAGATAGGGTATCACTCTGATAGGCGTGGTCATAGGGGGCGGGCACACAGGGGGCTGCCCAATTTTGCTGGGCCATTGTGACCCCCGTCAAGCTCATTAGAATCAGCAGCAGCGCCGCCAGGCGCAGGGCATATCGCTTTACGTTCATTTGTCATCCTCCTCACCATCTTTGGCGACAGCGTGATTATACCATAGACAGCAGCTTTCCGGCGCGGCTTGCCGGCCGCCCGGGCGATTTTTACATACCGCAGTGTAAACAGTGCTCCCTGTCAGATCATACAACGCGGGACAGGAAGATAGGCTTGCATCGAGCCGCTGGAAAGTCATTGGGTTGCGCATACTACCTGGGCTGCGCCTCGAACCCCAAGTCATTCAGCGCCTCCACCACCCGGGTCACCATGGCGGCATCCCCCTCCACAGACACGGTTTTATCTGCCAGCGACACCTGAAAGGGCACCCCTTCCTTGGTCAAGGCCCTGGTGATGCGGGCAACGCAGTGGTCGCAGTGCATATCGGGAACAGAGAGAATGGTCATGGCAGCTCCTCCTATTTCATGATTTTGTGGATGGTATCCAGCAGCTCTTCCACCACGGCATCGTCGCCTTTGACAATGCCCTGCCGGACGCAGCCGCGGACATGGCTGTCCAGCAGCTCGCGGCTGAAGCCCTTCAACGCCGCGCGAATAGCCGCCACCTGGGTGAGGATGTCTACACAATAGCTTTCCTCCTCCAGCATGCGGCGAACGCCGCGCACCTGGCCCTCCACACGGCTGAGGCGGTGCATCAGGGACCTGCGCAGGTCTTCCTGCCGGTAGGTGTGTTTGGTGCTCACAGCTTCGCCCTCCTCAAGCGCAAGGCATTGCCCACCACACAGATAGAGCTTAGGGACATGGCCAGCCCCGCCAGCATGGGGTTCATCAGCGGTCCGCCCAGCAGGTACAGCAGGCCTGCCGCCACGGGGATGCCGATAATATTGTAAAAGAAAGCCCAAAACAGATTCTGCTTGATGTTGCGGATGGTCAGCCTGCTTAATCGGATGGCCCGGGGCACATCCTGCACATCGCTTTTCATCAGCACCAGGTCGGCCACTTCCATAGCAATATCGGAACCGTTGCCAATGGCGCAGCCCACGTCGGCAGCGGCCAGGGCAGGGCTGTCGTTGATGCCGTCGCCCACCATCAGCACAGTGTACCCCTGCTGCCGGAAGCGCTCCACCACGGCCGCCTTGCCTTCGGGCAGCACCGAGGCAATGACCTCATCCACCCCCACCTGGCTGCCGATGGCCCGGGCCGCGGCCTGGCCGTCCCCGGTCAGCAGCAGGGTGCGGATGCCCATGTCCTTCAGCTCCTGCACCGCCAGGGCGGCGTTGGGTTTCACCTGATCCGCCACGCTGAACAGCCCGGCCAGCTGTCCATCCAGCGCAGCATAGATGGCAGTATGCCCTAAGCCGGCGAAGGCCTGCGCTTTGGCGGACAGCGGAGCGGGGTCCATGCCCATTTCTTCCATGAAGGCAGCGTTGCCCAGGACCATGGTGCGGCCATCGCTGAAGGTAGCGCGGATACCGCGGCCGGTGACGTTTTCAAACCGGGTCACCTGCAATCCCCGGGGACGCGCGCCCAGTTTCTTTGCCCGGCGGGTGAAGGCCTCGGCCAGGGGATGCTGGGAGGCCTCCTCTGCCAGGGCGGCCAGGCTTGTCAATGCATCCGCATCTCCCTGCAGCGCAATAGTGTCCGCCAGGCTGGGGCGCCCCTGGGTCAGAGTGCCGGTTTTATCGAAGATGACCACCTGGGCCCCATGGGTGGTTTCCAGCGCCTCGCCGTTGCGGATCAGGATGCCCCGCGACGCCCCCAGTCCGGTGCCCACCACAATAGCGGTGGGGGTAGCCAGCCCCATGGCGCAGGGGCAGGCGATGACCAGCACAGCCGTCAGGATACGCACCGCGAAGGACAGGTCCTTGCCGGCAATCAGCCAGGCAGCTGAGGCCAACAGGGCGATGATAATGACGGCAGGCACAAAGATGCCGGCCACCCTATCGGCCAGGCCGGCAATGGGCGCCTTGCGCTCCTGGGCCTGCTGCACAAAGCGGATGATGCGGCTGAGGGTGGTCTCCTCCCCCACGTGGGTGACGCGCACATGCAGGGTGCCCTGCTGATTGACCGATCCGCTGATCACCCGGCTGCCGGGCAGCTTATCCACCGGCAGGCTTTCACCGGTCAGCATGGCTTCATCGGCGCTGCTCTCCCCCTTTTCCACCGTGCCGTCCAGAGGGATGCGGGTA
>JAAZBR010000350.1 GCA_012513735.1 Clostridiales bacterium
GTATCGATGCCCATGACGCTGGCCATGTCGGCCGCGCGCTGCATGGCCTGGGTGGTCAGCTCCAGGCTCTTCTGCTGGCTCAGGCCGCTGCCCTGGAACAGCGCACCCATCTTGTTGGCGGTGGCCAGATACTCGCTCTGGCTGGTGCCCATGTTTTTATAGGCCTGCTCGCCTTCCTTCTGGATGGTCTGGGCGAACTCGCCAAACACGGCCTCGCTGCCGCCAAGGTTTTGCTCCAGCTCGCCAAACTGCTGCACCACTGCCTTGCCCAGCTTCAGCGCGGCCGCGCCGGCGGCCACGCTCACGGTAGCCACGGCGGCAGCTGTCGCCTTGGCGGCGGTCACAAAGCCCTTGCCCATTACCTCGGCAGTCTTCTTCAGCGCCTCGCCCCACTTGCTGGTCTTCTTCTCAGCGTCAGAGGCGCCCTTGCCAAAGTTGTCCATCGCGCTGCCGGTGTCCTTGAGATCCTTTTCCATCACGGTCAGTGCCGTGTTGGCTTTCACCAGTTGGTCGCGATACTTATCGGTGTTCTCATGGTTGGCGCCATACTTCCTGGCGCTTTCCTCCAGCGCGTAGTTCAGCGCCCGGATGTGCTCCTTCTGCTGGGCGATTTCCTTGTTCAGGATTCCGCTGCGCTTGGCCAGGTTGTCCATGGACGCGCCGTGCAGGTTGAACTCGGCGGTATTCAGCTTCAGCTCCGATGCCATGGTCTTCAGTGACCGGGTGGAGGCTGCCAGGCCTTCCTTGAATCCCCGGTCATCGATCTTGAGCGTTGTTTTGATTTCCCGCTCCGCTGCCATCAGCTCCCACCTCCTTTTCGCTGCAGCCCATGCTGCTCATCGTCGTATTCCTGTTGCCACATCCACAGATCCAGGATGCGGCCCGGGTTGGTCTGCCAGGCTTCTGTCTGCGTCAGGCCCACCTGCAGGGCCATACCAAGCAGGCGCAGGGGAGTCAGCCCACCCCCGCGCCTTCCCCGTTTTTTGCGTCAAGTTCCTCCAGCACCGGGTCGCGCTTGCCTTCGTCCGGTGTGTGTTCCATGCTCATACCAAGCGCGATGGCCTGTTCAAACAGCCCCATCAGGTGTTGCATGTCTCTGGGCATGATGCGCAGCGCGATGTATTCGGGTGTCACCAGCTCCGCCTTGGGGTCTTTCAACAGCTCCCCCTGGTTGATCAGGGTGGACAGCAGCCAGGGCAGGTGGTCCAGCGCGTCCATCTGCGCCTTTTCCTGCGCGACCAGCTTTTCCAGCTGCTCTTCCTCGCTGTCCCAGTCGTTGATCGTGGGGCCGTTGAACAGCTCCACCATCTCCTGCAGCCCACCGTATTGTTTTTTTACCGCCAGCAAGGCGGCGAGCGTGAAGACCATCCGGTACTCACGCCCGCCGATGCTGACCGCTACGCCTTCTTCATGCATATCAAGTCACGGTATAGGCAGCGGTCAATACAGCGGAATTGTTCATGCCCGCCTTGATGGCAATTGCCTTAATGGTCATTGCCGCGTCAACGGCAATGGGGGTGCTGTATTGCGTGCTGGATGCAGTGGGGGTGGTGCCATTGGTCGTATAGTAGATTTCAGCGCCCACCGTGGTGGTGGCCAGTACAACCGTGTCACCGGAGGTTACTGCGCCTGCTGCAGGTGTTGCCGTGGGTGTGGCGGCCGTCAGGATGCCGGCTCTCTCGTCCACCCAAGCTTTGGCATCCGCATACGCGCTGAACACCTGGTAGGCGCGGAAACGGGCCTTGCCGGTGGTATCGACAAACACGCCCATGATGGGACCGGATACCGTGGGCGTCTGCCACTCGATGCTGTCTGCCTTGGTGGTGGCGTTGTCCTCGGTCATGTTCAGCTGGGTCTTGTAGATCCAGAAGGCAGTGTACTTGCGCACGCCGCCCTCGATCTCAGCGGTGATGTAGCCAAAGCCGCCGGCCGGGCTGGGCTCGCCGCTTTCCACATAGTATTCATCAGGTGCTTCGCCCATTTTCTCGTGACCCAGCATGGCCGCCTTGTCAGCCGGCGTCAAATGGGTGTGGTTGAAGCTCAGCTCACCGCCCACGATGCTGTTGTCGTTCTCAGCGATGGTGTCGCCACCATACAGCGGGTTGTCCGCCCGCTCATAGCTGATGTTGGCCTCGATGGGGTGGTTGAAGGGCACCGCGGTGCCATACACAGGCGGCGCGGCCTCCGGTTCGCTGGTAATGGGCGCGAACACGCTATAGGGTAGTCCTACTCTTGCCATGGTCTTATCTTCCTTTCAGAAATTCGTCCCAGATCCGGGTATAGACGGCAATCACCCGCGGGCCGGCCGCTTTGTCGGCGGCGTCCACCCACAGGGTGCGCGGGATGCCCTTGCCGCCCATCTTCTTGTCTTTGCGCGATGTCCTGGCGCCGCTGGCATCCGTGCCGTAGTGCAGGATGAAGGCCTTCTCCGCGTTGCGCACGCCCCGCTTGCGGCCTTTGGTATCCTCGCCCTGGGGGTAGATGTCAATGGACGCGATGTCGCTGGCCCGGGTCACCGCGCGGGGGAAGCCGATGCTGTTGATCATCGCGCGGGTATCCCTGAAGCGGCGCCTGGCCGCCTCCTGCTTCCAGGCTTGCTTTACTTCCTCGGCGCCGGCCAACAGCATCTTGTCCGCCGTGGGGCCGCTTAGTTGATCCAGCCTGCGCATGTCTTCCAACAGCGGCTGCAGGCCCTCGGTGTTAAACCTCGCCATGGATGACCTCGCAGTCCCAGGCGTGGTACAGCAACTCCTGGTCGTTGCTGCGCCGCTTGCTGTACTGGAAGGCAATGCCCTTGTCCATCAGCGCCTGCATGATGCCGGGCACGATCGGGTCATTCTGGTCGTGGGTGAAGCGCTCCACCAGGATCCGCCAGGTCATCTCCTGAAAGCTGTTCCCGCCGTGCAGGCCGTCCAGCTCGTACTCGCTCCACACCGTGTAGTCGCCCTTGCCGCGGCCAAAGTCTTTGGTGATGTCCGGGTCCGCCTGTTTGAGCAGGTCCCGGAAGTTGTCCAGCGTCTGGTACATCAGTTAATCCTCCGCAGACTCAGGTCACTGATGGGCTGCCCGCTGTCATCGTCCAGCGCGTGGTACACGCGGGTCA
>JAAZBR010000351.1 GCA_012513735.1 Clostridiales bacterium
TCCAACGCAGGTTTTGCCCTGTACTGGGTGGTCAGCAACCTGTTGGCTACCGCCATGAACATCCTGATCACCCGCTACTATGATCAAAAGGAGAAGATGTAGGCCGCCGCCAAAGGAGAGGTTCAGATACAATGAGTTCCTATGAATCCACTGGAAAAACTGTTGAAGAAGCCATTAACGAGGGCCTGAGCAAACTGGGCTTGAGTATTGGCGATGTGCAGGTGGACATCCTGGAGGAGGGCTCCAAGGGTCTGTTCGGCCTGTTTGGAAGCAAGCTGGCTAAGGTGCGCCTGACTGTGAACGAGCAGGATGAAACCGATACGCGCTCCATCTTTGCGGATTCCTTGAGCGCGTACGATGCCGCCCGGGCGCCCCGCCCAGCGCAGCCGGAGCCCGCTCAGCGCAACAATCCTGTGGTCCCCCCGACGCCTACCCGTGCCGACAAAAAAGCTGACGCCGAGCCCCAGGAGCGCAGGCAGTCTGCCCGTCCGGCAGAGCGCAAACCGCGCCCCGAAGGCAAGCCCGCAGCCCCCAAGGATCAGGGGCGGCCTGCCGCCGATGACGAGGCACCTGCTCCTCGGGTATCCCGCAAGCGCAAGCCCCGTGAACCCCGGGAAGCCCGTGAAGCCAAGCCGGCCAAGCCGGTGACCCCTGCCGAGCAGCGGGATCCGGCCACTGTGGAGGGTGAAGTGCAGGGCTTCCTGCAGCAGTTGACTACCCTGATGGGCCTGACCGTCAGCGTGCATGTGCACACCGATGAAGAAGGCAATGTGCGCGTCAGCATGGAGGGCGATCCTCTGGGCATTCTGATTGGCCGGCGTGGCGAAACGCTGGATGCGCTGCAATATTTAACCAGCCTGCACATCAACCGGGGACGGGAGGACTATGTGCGCGTGACGCTGGACAGCGAGGGCTACCGCGCCAAGCGGGAGGACGCGCTGATCCGCCTGGCCAACCGCATGGCCAATCGTGCCCAGAAGACCGGACGCCGTGTCAGCATGGAGCCCATGAACCCCTATGAGCGGCGCATTCTGCATAGTGCGCTGCAAAACCACCCTGCTGTGACCACCCACTCCGAAGGGGAGGAGCCCAACCGCCACGTGGTCATTACCCTGAACCAAAAAGGGGCGGCATCTAAGCCCAATCAGGAATAAGGGTACGAGGAAAACAGCCGGTCCCAGATTTGCCGCGGCAGGCGCAGACACAGGCGCAAATTTGTCGCGGCAGGCGTAAGGGCCGTTGACAAGCCCATTGCTGGTCGATATACTATAGCACGCTGACGATTGGAGGGGTTCCCTTGCCGCTGGACATTTCCGCAGGATTGCGCAGCCCGGGCGACAGTTTTCCCTTCCGACAGGAGGTTACACTGGAGCCGCAGCAGGTGATGGGAGACACCATTACCTTCAAGGGGCCAGTGGTGCTGGAAGGTCAGTTTTGTGTGACAGACAGGGTGCTGCACCTGTGGGGCGACCTGACTGCCACCGCACAGGGACACTGTGCAAATTGTCTTGAGCCCGCGAGTTATCCGGTGCGTGTGGCGTTCAGCGAAGTCTTTTTTCCCGTAGGGCAACAGCCCCGGGAGGAAAGCGACCAGCCGGATGACCTGGATCGTTTCGCCTACGATGGTCAGGAAGCAGATCTCCATCCGATGGCGTTGACGCTCGCAGTCCTTGAGCTACCCATCCGCATGCTGTGCAAACCAGATTGTGATGGCCCCCTCGGTGAACTGCGGAAGAAACTAACCCAGCATGCCGACCAGGAAGATATGCTTACAGCGCATCCTTTTTCGGCACTGCGGCAATTGCTGAACAAGGATCAGGAGGTGTAACCCATGGCTGTACCAAAAGGAAAAGTATCCCGTGCCCGCGGTCGTAAGCGTCGCACGCACTGGAAGCTGTCTGCTCCCACGCTTGTGGCATGCACGCAGTGTAAGTCGATGAAGCTGGCTCATCGTGTCTGTCCCACCTGCGGCTACTACAATGGTGTAGAAGTCGTCAAAATGGGGGACGACAAAAAGGCCTGACCCCCTTAAGCCCCGGGACTGAAGAGGAGTAGGTGAAGAATCCCTCCAGAGAGGCGCCCCTCTGCTGAAAGGGTGCTGGGCTGTTCTTCCCCGAAGGTCGCTTCACAGGGCGCGGCGAGAGCTGCGGGTGGCGCCCCTTATCGCGCAGCTAAGGCGGCACTTGTGCCGTGAAGCATGGTGGTACCACGGGTCGCCCCGTCCTGCGAAGGATGGGGCGACGTTTTTTGTAAGACAGGAGGACAACATGGCCAGGCAGGACTTTACCATGGAGAAGACCTACAATCCCCAGGCGATTGAGGAAACCACGTACAGGCGCTGGGAACAATCGGGCGCCTTCCGGGCGCCGGTTGTGCCCGGTAAAAAGCCTTTCACCATTGTGATGCCGCCGCCCAACATCACCGGCCAGCTTCACATGGGGCATGCCATGGACGGCGTGCTCCAGGATGCGCTGACCCGCTATCATCGCTTGAAGGGTGACCCCACCCTGTGGTTGCCCGGTACCGACCATGCTTCCATCGCCACTGAGGTCAAGGTGGTACAGCGGCTGGAGGAGCAGGGCATCAGCAAGCACGACATCGGGCGGGAGGAGTTTTTGCGCCATGCCTGGGCCTGGAAGGAGGAGTATGGCGGCCGCATCACCCGCCAGCTCCGCAGGATGGGCACAAGCTGTGACTGGTCCCGTGAGCGGTTCACCATGGATGAGGGATGCTCCCGTGCGGTACGGGAGGTGTTTGTGCGCCTCTATGAAAAGGGCCTGATCTACCGGGGGGACCGCATCATCAACTGGTGCCCGGACTGCGCAACGGCGCTGTCAGATGCGGAGGTGGAGTTTGAACAGCAGGACTCCTACCTGTGGCATATCCGTTATCCCGCAGAGGATGGGGGAGAGGGCGTGGTAGTGGCCACCACCCGGCCGGAGACCATGTTGGGCGATACCGGCGTGGCCGTGAATCCCGAGGACAAGCGCTATGCTCACCTCGTGGGTAAAAAGGTGTTGCTGCCGCTGTCCGGCCGCAGCATTCCGGTGGTGGCCGACAGCTATGTGGACATGGCGTTTGGCACGGGCGCCGTCAAAATGACCCCCGCCCATGACCCCAATGACTTTGAGGTGGCGCTTCGCCAGGGGCTGGAGCGCCTGACGGTGACCGATCCCAATGGGCTGATGAATGAACATGCCGGTGAGCGCTATGCGGGGCTAACCCAGGAGGCATGCCGCAAACTGGTGGTGGAGGACCTGAAAGCGCAGGGCCTGTTGATCAAAGTGGAGCCTTACCAGCACAATGTGGGCACATGCTATCGTTGCCACCATACGGTGGACCCGCGCATCAGCCTGCAGTGGTTTGTGCACATGCAGCCCCTGGCCGAGCCTGCCATCGAGGCGGTGCGAAGCGGCGAGACGCGCTTTGTGCCCGAGCGGTTTGAAAAAATCTACTTCAACTGGATGGAGAATATCCGGGATTGGTGCATCAGCCGGCAGCTTTGGTGGGGACACCGTATCCCGGCCTGGTACTGCGGCGATTGCGGGCAGACCATCGTGTCCCGGGAGGATCCTACCTCCTGCCCCCACTGCGGCAGCCGGAAACTGACCCAGGATGAGGACGTGCTGGACACCTGGTTCTCCTCCGCGCTCTGGCCCTTTTCCACCCTGGGGTGGCCGGAACAGACGGAGGATCTGCAGTACTTCTACCCCACCAGCACGCTGGTGACGGGGTATGACATCATTTTCTTCTGGGTGGCCCGCATGATCTTTTCAGGCATTGAACAGATGGGCGCCTCTCCCTTTGACACGGTGCTCATTCATGGCCTGGTACGGGATGCCCAGGGCCGTAAGATGAGCAAGTCACTGGGCAATGGTATTGATCCGTTGGAAATCGTCGACCAGTATGGTGCGGATGCGCTGAGGTTCTCTCTGTGTTTGGGTATCAGCCCGGGAAACGACACCCGTTTCTCCGACGAGAAGGTGGAGGCGGCGCGCAATTTCGCCAACAA
>JAAZBR010000352.1 GCA_012513735.1 Clostridiales bacterium
ACTCGGGCGACCTGGCATACCTCAGCCGCAAAGCCCGCAAGATGATGGACGATGCCGGATTCCCCGACGCCATCATCTGTGCCAGCAACGCTCTGGATGAGTACCTGATCCGCGACCTGAAACTGCAGGGCGCCCGCATCGACCTGTGGGGTGTGGGCACCAAACTGATCACCGGCGGGGATGTCCCAGCCCTGGGCGGCGTGTACAAGATGAGCGCCCTGGAGGAAAACGGCGAGCTGGTACCCCGCATGAAGTTCTCCGATAACCCCGAGAAGCTGACCCTGCCCGGCCGCAAGGAGGTCTACCGCGTATACGATGGCCAGGGCATGGCCTTTGCCGACCTGATTACCCTGTCGGACGAGCAAATAAACCCGTCTCAGCCCCTGACGCTGTTTGACCCCAATGAAGTATGGAAGCGCACTACCATGACGGAATACACCCTGAAGCGGATACTGCAGCCTTTCTGCCGGCAGGGGCAGGTGGTGGCGCCCCGGCAAACGCTGCAGCAGATCAGCGCCTACCGTGCCCAGGAGGAAAAGACTATCTGGGAGGAGCAGATGCGCCCCCTCAACCCCCAGCCCCACAAGGTGGACCTTAGCCAGCCGCTGTGGGATCTGCGGGACAGCCTGCTGCATTCGGACCAATGGAAGGGCAATGCATGACCGCTCGGCTGTGTGTGCTGTGGGAGCTGGACAGTCACAGCTACGGGCGGTTTCAAGAGCTGTCCCGTGCCGTAATGGACAGCCCCTTTCTGTGTGCCACCTTCCACCCCCATATCACGCTGGCTTGCTATGATGCCATCGATGCCCGGCAGCTTGAGCCCTGGGTCAGGGAGTTCGCCTCCACCATTGCGCCCTTCCCCGTGCGTTTTGAAGAGGTGGGCCTGCTGAGCAGCGAGCGCTCGGCCTGCTTTCCCGCCTATGCAGGCCCGTTGAAGCAGCACTACCAGGCCTTCCACCGCCGTTTCGGCGAGTTGGCCGACCGCTGGACCAGCCCGCAGACCGGGCTGTACACACCCCACGTTTCCCTGTACGATGGCCCCGGCATGGTGGACCGCGCCGCCCAGCAGCGCCTGGCTGCCGCCTTCCGCCCCTTTGACGGTCAGGTGCAGGGGCTGGGACTCAGCCTGATCAAAGGCGTGGAAAGCTACGAAATGCTGAGCACGTATTCGCTGACCGGTGGCGCATAGTGCCCAGGCAATTATAGGCCGTGGGGCAATGACTAACCCACAACCACCCCGACATGATAACCAACAAGGAGAGTGTATCTGATGTCCATTGAGGCTGTGCGCCAAGCCCTTCTTCCCCTGGGCTTGGCAGACCGCATGCAGTTTTTCGACGTATCCAGCGCCACCGTGCCCCTGGCCGCCCTGGCCGTAGGTGTGGAAGAAGCGCGCATCGCCAAGACCCTCAGCTTCCGCGGCCCCGAGGGGGGCGCGCTGCTGGTGGTGGCTGCAGGGGATGCCCGCATCGACAACCCCAAGTTTAAGGCCGCCTTTGGCTGCAAGGCCCGCATGCTGACAGCCGAGGAGGCCAAGCAACTTACCGGCCACGCTGTGGGCGGCGTATGTCCCTTTGCGCTGCCCGAGGGGGTTGCGGTGTGCCTGGACGAAAGCCTGCGCCGTTTTGACACCGTCTATCCCGCCTGCGGCAGTGCCAACAGCGCCATCCGGCTGACGCCTGATGAATTGGAAAAAGCTTCCGGCGGCCGCTGGGTGGATGTGTGCAAGCTGCCAGAATAGCAAGCAAACAGCATGCCGTCCATCCCATCAAAAGACAGGCCGCAGGCCCTGTGCAGGCGCAAAGCTCCTCAGTCGCTCCGGTTGAAGCAGTCTGGGGGGCTTCTTGTAGCCTGTTTTGCCAACAGTCTCTTCCCAACGCATTATACTAATGTAAAACGGTAATGCATCCAAAGCGGTGTGGGCTTTTGCCTCACTGCGAGGAGCAGACGAGGAAGGCGTAGTGGCGCTACGCCGACCGAGCAGTCGACATGGCAGTGAGGCAAAAG
>JAAZBR010000353.1 GCA_012513735.1 Clostridiales bacterium
TCTGATTATGACCAGCAACCTGGGCAGCACCCAGATTCTGGAGGGAATCGACGAGGATGGGCACCTGCAGGAGGAGGCAAAGCAGCAGGTACAGGCATTGCTGCGCAGCCATTTCAAGCCGGAGTTTTTGAACCGGATCGATGAAACGGTGTTCTTTACCCCGCTACAGCGTCCCCAGGTACGCCAGATCATTGGCCTGTTGCTGAAGCGGCTTGAGAAGCGCCTGCAGGAGAAGGAGCTGGGCCTGTATATGACCGAAGCGGCCATCGACCGTATGATGGCGCTGGGCTATGATCCGGTCTACGGCGCACGGCCAATGAAGCGCCTGCTGCAAAGCAAAGTCGAAACACTGGTGGCCCGCACGCTGATTGAACGTCCCGTGGCTCCCGGAAGCACCCTGGAGGTGGATGTGGCCCAGGACGGAGGCTTTGTGATCCAGGTGCAAGAGCCTGAAGATAGCAGCGTGGGATACGTGGAGTAATTCGAATATAACAACTAAAAAGGGGCTGTCACAGCGCGCTGCGGCACCCCTTTCCTCTATTCTTTCCCTTTTTTGCGCTATTTGAACGGCGTGGCGGTTGCATCCGCCTCAGGCGGATTGGTGGTTGCCGTAACCTGAGCAGTCGCCCCCGGGGTGGGGCTGACAGCAGGCTTCTCCGTTGCCTTTGACGTGGTGGGAGAAACTGCTGCAGTGGGAGACGATGCAGGGGTGCCTGTGCTGGTCACCGGAGCCTTCGTCGCCTGCACTGTCACAGTGGGTTCTGCCGTGACTGCCGGCGCTTTGGTTGTCTGTTCAGGCACAACAGAGGCAGCGGGCGTAGCCACCGCAAGGGGCACACCAATGGAAGCGGATACCTCCTCCAGGTCACCCAGCGTCTTGATCAGCACACCGCGCACCGAACCCAGGCTCTGCCCCACACGGGCCTTCTCCTGATCCCAAATGTTCTTCTCCTTCTGAAGGGCATTCAGCTGCACGGTCGTATTGTCCAGCTCGACCGCGCTATCCTGAAGCAACACTTCCAGCTCCGCAATCTGCTTGCGGTCACTGACACGGCCTGCCCACAGCACACCGATTGCTACGATGCAAATCAATAGCAACGCCAACAGGGTGTAGGTTGTTTTCTTCATGGAAACGCCCTCTTTCTGCTTGTATTGTTCATGATTGTATCATCTTTTTGCCCCGCTGCAAACACAGGCGCTTACAATTTTCATTACCCTGACGCTTACAATTTTCATTACCCTGTTTGACCCATTTGACACATAACCCGCCTTGTAAGACGACGCTTTGTGGTGGTATAATGCGTTCAATTTGAAAGGAGCAGTATTCATGCGGGAGGGAAGCAACAGAATCTGGACGGCGCCCAATGCGCTTACCATGCTGCGCCTGCTGTTGATTCCTGTCTATTGGGTATTGATGATGACCAAGGGCAACGAGAAGTTGGCTCTGGTCGTTTTTTTGGTCGCTTCTGTGACTGATCTGATCGATGGATGGATTGCACGCCGCTTCAACCAAATAACCAACTTTGGCAAGCTGTTCGACCCTTTGGCCGACAAGCTAATGGTGTTGAGCGTCATGTTGTCCCTTGTGCTAAAGGGCATGCTGCCAGCCCTGCCGCTGATCGTGTTGCTGCTGAAGGAAGCCTTGATGATCTATGGCGGGGTGCTGATGCTTCGCCACCAGGTGGTGGTGTATGCAAAGCCCATCGGCAAAATTGCTCAGCTTGTGATTGTTTGTGCACTGATTCTCAGCTTCTTCGGCGATCACTTTACCGCCTTCCCGGTGCATCTGATCGTGCTGGGCGTGGGCATTGCCCTGACGCTGGGTGCGCTGTTCTATTACGCCCATGCCTGCCTGACAGCCATACGGGCCGAAAAGCAGGCAGAGCTAACCAAGCAGGAGGAAAAATAGCATGCTGCCCAAAGAAATTCGTGAAGGTCTGACCTTTGATGACGTCCTGTTGGTGCCCCGCAAAAGTGAGGTGTTGCCCCGGGATGTGGATCTGTCGATTCAGCTAACCGAAAAAGTGCGACTCAGTGTGCCGGTGCTGTCAGCCGCCATGGATACTGTCACGGATGGGCGCATGGGCATTGCCATGGCACGGGAGGGTGGCTTGGGCGTCATCCATAAATCCATGGCGGTGGATCAGCAGGCGGCACAGGTGGATAAGGTGAAGCGTAGCGAGCATGGGGTCATCACCGATCCCTTCTACTTGTCCCCCCACCACCTGATTGCGGATGCCAAGGCCTTGATGGCGCGGTATCATATTTCGGGCGTGCCCATCACCGATGAGAACAACAAGCTGGTAGGCATCCTCACCAACCGGGATCTGCGCTTTGAAGAAGACGATAGCCGCGCCATTGGCGAGGTGATGACCAGCGAGCGCCTGATCACAGCACCTGAAGGAACTACGCTGGAGGATGCCAAGCGGCTGCTGGCCAAGTACCGCATTGAAAAGCTGCCCATCGTGGATACAGAGAATCATCTGCGGGGTCTGATCACCATCAAGGACATTGAGAAGACTATTAAGTATCCCAACAGCGCCAAGGATCACAAAGGTCGCCTACTGTGCGCAGCGGCGGTGGGCATTGCGTCAGACACCATGGCCCGGGTGCGGGCACTGGTGGCGGCCAAAGTGGATGTGATTTCCATCGATACTGCCCACGGCCATAGCCGCGGGGTACTTGATGCGGTGGAGGAGATTCGCAAGGCCTATCCCGATATCACGTTGTTCGCCGGCAATGTGGCCACGGCTGCTGCTACCAGGGACCTGATCCTAGCAGGTGCGGACTGCGTGAAGGTAGGTATCGGGCCGGGCTCCATTTGCACCACGCGGGTGGTATCGGGCATCGGCGTGCCCCAGATCACCGCCATTGCAGACTGTGCAAACGAGGCAGCCAAGCACGGCATCAACATCATCGCCGATGGCGGTATCAAATATTCGGGCGATATCGCCAAGGCCATCGGCGCCGGTGCGTCCGCCGTCATGCTGGGCAGCCTGCTAGCCGGCACGGAGGAGAGCCCGGGCCAGACCGAAATCTACCAGGGTCGCAGCTTCAAGGTATACCGCGGCATGGGCTCCATCGGCGCCATGGAACAGGCACAGGGCTCGGCTGACCGCTACTTCCAGGAGGGCGCCAAGAAGCTAGTGCCCGAGGGTGTGGAAGGCCGCGTTCCCTTCAAGGGCGCGCTCAGCGACACCATGTTCCAGTTGATGGGGGGCCTGCGCAGCGCCATGGGCTACTGTGGCACCCCCACCATTGATAGCCTGAAGCAGGATGCGGAGTTTATGCGCATCACCTCTGCCGGTCTTACCGAAAGCCATCCCCACGACATCTTCATCACCAAGGAGGCCCCCAACTACTCCCGTATGGATTAGTTGCGTCTCTCCATCCACGCTATGCGCAAGAAGGCTGCCGCGATGATACGGCAGCCTTTATATTTGCAGTTGCGTTACCGTTTGGAATGAGTATTAACGTGCGTTTTTTATCTGTCCCCACAGGGCGTTGTAGATGTCCAGGCTGTCCTGGATATCGCCAAAGAACTCA
>JAAZBR010000354.1 GCA_012513735.1 Clostridiales bacterium
AATGTCTGATTTCAAACTTTAACGCATCGTTGCGCTGGTGCTTTTGCCCCACTGCTGCGTCAGCTGCTCGGTCGGCGTAGCGCCACTATGCCTCCCTCGTCTGCTCCTTGCGGTGAACTAAAAGCCCACACCGCTTTGGATGCATTAAAGTTTTACATCAGTATAACGATGGTACAATATCAAACGCCTGAGGGCTCAGCGCTTCCCAGGCGTTTGCTTTGTACGGGCGGGTGTTGGTTGGTGGTTAGGTGCCCACGTCCTCGTCAGCACGGTAGATGGCAATGGTTAGCGCACCATCCTGGGCATGGCCGTCGATGCGGATCGGGAAATCATAGTGGTTGACGAACACCAGGTTGAGAGTTTTATTGCCTACGGCTGCGTCGCTGTGCAGCGGCAGGTAGGTGGCGCCCCGGGGGCCATGGGGGCGACGGGCAACAATTTCCACACCGGGCAACTGCATTAGGTTGTTGAACAACGTACTGCTGACCTGACAGGTGCCCCCGCCATAGCCCAGCGCCGTACCGCCATCCACCAGCACGATGGCAGGTAGATAGCCGGAGCGGGCGTTATAGGGGCCGATATCGCCGTTGAAATCAAACCGGCCGCCCGGGGGGATGGGGGTGCGGGCCATGCGCTCGCAGGCCACCACCAGGTTCTTCATTCGGCTGATGTTGTTTTCGTCGGTTGTGATACGGTAAAAGGAGGTAAAGGCCGCAATGGGAGACTGGGTGTCCGCTTTCTGCGCAATAGGCTGCACAGGCTGCACCTCGCTGAGGTGACGGGTATCCACATAGGCGTATTGTCGATGGTAGATCACCTTGGCCCATCCATCCTCAAAGTCATGGATGGCCAGCCGCGCTCCCTGCTGCAGGGTGATCAGGGTCTCGGCGGCTGTTTCGGGCGCCACCCGCACGCTCGTCTCCCGGGCCACCCAGCCCAGATACGTAGGGGGCATGGCAGGGTAGCGGGGAGCGGCGCTGGGATCGACAGGCGCCACCTTGGTGTCGTTGATATACTTGCGTTGAACGTATCCGGTCAGCCCTTCGCCGCGGATCAGCACCCAGTCGGGCAGTACTTCTAGAATCGCGATGCCGTAGCGCTGAGCCAGAGAACCGACAACCGGGCTGTCCTTGGAGGGCTGGGCATACAACTCCACGCCCGCGTTGAGGCGGCCGGTGTAAATCGCGGGCTGTATAGACGACGATGCGGGCAGGGCCTGTATCTCAGCTGTTTCGGCAGCCAAAGCAGGTGTCATGCTGAGCATGAGCATCAGCGCAATGAAGAAACACATAAATCGTTTCACGCGGCAACCTCGCGGTAGATAGCGATGAAGTAGGCGCCATCCTGCACGTGATAGTCAATGCGGATGGGGAAGCTGTAATCGTTGCGGAAAATAAAGTTCAAATCGCCCGAGGAGGCATCCACGCCATGGGGCAGGTAGGGGGCGCCGTCATTGCCGTGGGGGGCACGGGCAGTGACTGTGAGACCTGTCAACTGCAGCACCACATTGTAAAGCGTGCTGGAGGCCTGGCAACTCCCGCCGCCGGTGGAGTCCACCAGCTCACCATCTACCAGGCCGGGGGCTGTTTTGTAGCCGTAACGGGGATGGAAGGGACCTACGGTTTTGTTGAAGTCCAGCATCTCCCCCGGCTGCATCACGCGGGCCATGCGCTGGCCACACACCTCCAAGTTGATCATGCGGTTCAGGTTCGCGTCGTTGGTGG
The DNA here is from genome assembly GCA_012513735.1 of Clostridiales bacterium. Taxonomy (GTDB): domain Bacteria; phylum Bacillota; class Clostridia; order Christensenellales; family Aristaeellaceae; genus UBA1038. The sequence continues at coordinate 1,725 of JAAZBR010000354.1, forward strand.
CGATGTTGTAAAAGGAGGTATAGACGGCGATGGGCGTCTGGCTGTCGCCACCTTCGGGAGAGGGGGCGACCATCTGCAAATCGGGCAGCAGAGCGGTGTTCACGTAGCCGTACTGGCGCTTGAAGATCAGCTTGGCCCAGCCGTTTTCCATGTCGATGAAGGCCAGCCTGGCGCCTTTCTGCAGGGTGATCAGCACCTCTGCGCCCGTATCCGGCGCTGCCATCACCGGGGTTTCCTTGTCCAGGGTGGAGAAATAGCGGAAAGGCACCACGCCGTAGGGCGGGGTGGTGCTGGGGTCCAGGGCCACCACCTTGTCAATGCGCTTGCGCAGGATAAACCCAGTGCCGCCCTTGTAGTTGATTTCGACATAGTTGGGCAGCACGTCCACTACTTCCAGCTTGCTGCCCGCACGCAGGGTGCCCAGGCGTCGGGTACTCTGGTTGGGCTTTTGCACATCCGGTGTTGGGTAGATGCCCGATCCGCTGTCCGCCCCATAGGCCATGGTGACAACAGCGGTGTAGAGCACCGGCTTATTGGCTGCCAGCCCCTGCAACGGTACTGTCAGCGTGAGGAACATCAATGCCGCAAGGGCAGTTGCAGCAAGGCGGTGTTTTGTCATGGCCATGTTTCCTCCTGTGTCAGATTCTTCTTTTGCAGCTTCTGATAGCTACCGTCCTCCTGCTGAACATAAACATTGTCCAGCTGCTGCTGGAAGCCCTTGCGGAAGTCCTCCAGATACTGCTGGCGCAGGGCGGTGAGCTCCAGGCCCTCCTGTTCGGTCAACGGCCCCTCCTCGCGCTTTTTACGTGCAAGGGCCAGCATGCGTTCAACGGTCTCTTTTTCCATAATACCCATTCCTTGACAGCAGCTGCAGGCCCAGCACCATCGGCACACACAGCACCAGGATGTACAGGGCGTAGGAGATCAGCTTGCTCATTTCCGAGCGGTCAATCATAAACTCTATTCCCAGCACGGCGGCCCAGCAAAGGGGAAGGGCGGCAAGGCTGACAATCGCTAACAAACGGTTGCCCTGATGCCCGGGGGAACGCAGCAGCTGTTTGGCCAGCACGATGATGATTACTGTGAACAACAGGGCAGCCAGCACCTGCTGCAGGCCGATGAAGCTGAAACGCAGATGCCCGTCATAGCGCAGGCTTTCAAACAAAGTCTGCGTAATTCCAAAGCCCAGACCGCCAAACAGGGCAATGCCTCCCGGTCTTGTGGTGCGGGGCAGACGCAGCAGGGCAACAGCGCACAGCACCGCCGCTCCCATGCTTTCCAGCAGGTAGGTGCGCAGGTAGGCGTCGTAATCATCCTGCAGAGCAAGGAAGGTATTATCCAGCAGTCCCGTCACCAGCGGGCGGCTGATGCCCAGTGCCGTAGTCCCCTCGCCCAGGCGTGCAATGGCCACAAACGCAAGCAGTGCCGGCACCAGCCGGTCCAGCAAAGAGGGAAGGCTGCACCTTGTGATGCGCGCAGCGACCAGCCCCCCCACCAGGGCGCCGGCCAGAGCGCCGAACATGGAGAAACCGCCCAGCCGCAGGAACAACACATGGCGTGTGCTCAGCAGCGGCGCAAACTGCACCTCGGTAAAGGCCCACAGCAACCTGGCAAACACCAGCCCCAGGATGGGGGAGAACAGGCTGCTGACCGCAGCGGCATCGCGCAGCTTGGCGTCCCGGCGACTTAGTAGCCAAAGCACCATGCATGCCAGCAGGCAACCGGCAGCTACATAGAGCCCGTACACATAGACGGTCTGTCCGAATAGGTTGATTGTCAGCGCATCATCGTACATGCTTACTGCCAGCCTGCCGTGTCCACCAGCGTAGCGAAGTAGAGCATATCGCTCTGCGTGCGCTCGTTGTTTTTGCTTTTTTGCTGGTAATAGCCACCGTTGTACACCATGGTGGCAGAGTTGCCCCCGTCAAAGTTGAAGGCCTGCTGGCAGCCCAGGGCCGCCATGAAATCAGCCAGCTCCTGATGGGTTGCACCTTCGGAATCCTTGGTGCGGCCCTCCGCAAGCACCAGCACATAGCTCAACTTGTCAAGCTGACCGATGGCCATGCGGGGGTTTTTTCCATCGCCGGCGTAGCCATAACCGCTTTCCATTTTGATGAGCTGGCCATCCACTACCAAAGCAGGGCCGAAGGTAAAGGCGTTGATGATCTGGTGGCCTTCGGTAAGCCAGGCATCTATCTCCTGCTGATTGGATTTCTGGAACAGCTTAAAATCACCATGCTGATCGATTATCAGCAGATCCTTCTTGCGGTTGGGCTTATTGCGCACCTTTTCGCCCATGCGGTATTCATAGGATGTTTTGACCGGGTCATTGCTCATATAGTCGGTGTTGATAGCAATCACCGCGTTGTTCTTGGCTGCCATGGAGGAGATCAGGGCTGTCTTGCTGCTGTTCAACTTGCCTGCGGTGGCTGTGCGTATCTGGGAAGGATCCTGTATCTTAACCCAGGCAATGCGCCAGCGCACGCCCGCTTCATCCCGGGTTTCCAGTTTGAGGCTGATGCTGGCGTCCTCATAGCCGTCTTCCTTAAAGAGGGCGGGATTGGGCGCAGGGCCGGGGCTGAAGTCGATAGGCAGGGGGACGAGAGCGAGCTGAGCCTCCTCTGCCACAGCCGTCGGGAACAGCAGCCTGGTAAACCAGGCGCCCTCATCGCCTTCGTTATCTTCGTCTTGCGCTGGCATTGCATCCATCAGCAGGCTGCGTTCATCACCAAGCATTGCCCCGCTGGGTACGTAAAAAGGTAGGCTCAACACAAAGGCGGCCGCCAGAATGTACAGGATGATACGGGTTCTTTGCTTCACAATGCTTACCTCGCTTCGTACTTGTTGGAAAACACCCAGGCACGCTGGATGCGGTAGTTGAGAAAAAACAGCCCGGTGTCCACCACCACCTTGACTGCGGTCTTGTCCCATCCAAACCAGGCGTTGATGGTGCTGACAAGCCCTGCGGACAGCGCCATCACAACGGCGGCCAGCAGCAGGTAGCGGGGCAATGCCCCCTTGCACTTATCAATCTGGAACACAAAAGATTTGTTGGCTTTGAAGTTGAACATGGCGGAGCAGATGCGGGCGATGCCTGTGGCCAAGACCACCTGCAGCGACACATTCCATAGCAGCATCTGATCGGGGCACAGGCCCATCAGGGGTAGCAGCCACTTGTCCAGCACCGTAAACAGCAGGATATCCAGCACCGTGGACAACCCGCTTGCCGAGGCATATCGGAAGAAATTGCCGAACAACTGCCGGTAGATACGTAGGGAGTCGTGGAAGGGGCGGAAGTGGGTGCGCCGGTTTTCTTCGATATAAATTGTTTGGATGGTAACGATATGGAAGGGAATATGCCGGCCTGAACAGGTGATCAGCATGTTCATCTCATATTCAAACCGATCCCCCGGTACCTCCAGCATCAGCGGAATCAGCCCCGTGGCAATACCCCGAAGGCCGGTTTGCGTGTCGGGCAGCCACTTGCCATACAGCAGCGCAAAAAAGAAACTGGTCAGCCGATTGCCGGCACGGCTTTTCCCGGGCACATTGTCCACCTTGAAATCCCGTGAACCCACAATCAGCTTGTCAGGATGGGCAAGCATGGCGGTGGCCACACGGAGCACATCGGGGGCTGTGTGCTGGCCGTCCGAATCGGCCGTCACAACACCCGGCGCTTCAGGAAAGTGCTGCTGCACATACTGCATGCCGTACTTCAGCGCGTGACCTTTGCCACCGTTGACCGGATAACCGATCACCGTGCAGCCTTCCCTGGTTTTCAAGTCCTCAAAAAGGGCCGCATATTCCGGCCCTGAACCATCATCAACAATCAGAATGCGGTGAAAACCATGGGTGACCAACTGGTCTACATACTCTGTCAGCAGGTGGTCCGGATGCAGCGAGGGGATCAGAACCACAGCGTCAGTGGACATTGACATGCGAGAAGTCATCCCTTCATCACTCTGGCACGGGCGAGTGCCCCTGCCGGCTTCATACTACCCTAAAGAGGGGTGAAAGTAAACGCATTGGGCATACTGTTACAAAGAGTCAGCATGATGTCATCTGAGGCGGCAGGATAGAATAGCTGCTCAGCAGTCTTCTGACGATACTGGCGATCTGCCTGGGGGTCTCAATACGGCCGAAGCTGGACCAATGTTTCAGCATGCCGGCAAAGCCGTGGCTGATGAACACATAGCTGTAGGCACGAAGATGTTCGTCCTCCCCGTAAAGGGTTTCCCAGGTTTCCTTGGTGGTGGGCTTGTTGCGCTCGAATACCTTTCCCAGGAAGGAGGCGCTGTCTGTGCGCAGCAGGGCTTCGCAGGCATTGATGTGATCATCCAGGTAATTAAAAATGGCGCTGAACATGCGTTCCAGACTGTCCTCATCGGTTACGGGGCCGGGTGCCTGCACGATTTCCGTAATACCGTCCACCACATCATCTTCAATGGCCTGGTACAGGTCGAATATGTCGGTGAAATGCAGATAGAAGGTGCCACGGCTGATATCAGAAAGCTCTGCGATCTCCCGGATGCTGATATCCTGCAGCGTGCGCGTTTGCAGCAACTGCACCAGCACATCCTTGAGCACACGTCTTGTTCTCTGGGACCGTCTGTCTGCCTGTGATTTCGTCATGGTATCTCCTTTTGACACTTTATAGCTATTTGTCCAATAACGGACAGTTTGTTCGATATTGGGGATTGCAAGCAAACCCGCAAACATTATACTTAACACATGACCCTAAATCAACAGGTGTACATCATCTGAATTGGAGGTATGTTCTTGCAACGATTGAGTGAACTGGTCATCAAACGCCGCAAGGCCGTGTTGATTCTCGCCGTTATATTGTGTGTCCTCAGTGTATATGCCATGCGATATGTCAAGGTGAACTATGACATTGCCAGCTATTTACCGGAGTCCGCCCCTTCCACAAAGGCGCTGAAGCTGCTGGATGAAGGGTTGCCCAATCTGCAGGTCTATGTGCCGGACGTCAGCCCCCAGCAGGCGCTGCAGGCGAAGGAAACGCTGAAGCAGTTGCCCGGCGTCAAGCAGGTCATGTGGCTGGACGATGTAACCGACCTGCGCGGCATTCCCTTTGAGTCGCTGCCTGAGAAACAGGTGGCGCCCTACTATGCCAAGGGCAGCGCTCTTTTCCAGGTGACAGCGGATATGGAACGAAGTGTCCAGGTGCTGCAAGGTGTGCGGTCCGCACTGCCCAATTCCCTGACCAAGGGGGAGGCGGCCAACCAGGCCCAGGTGCAGTCAGTGTCCATGGGAGAGATCAGCAACATCATGCTCTATGTGCTGCCGCTGCTGCTGATCATTCTGTTGCTCAGCACCAAGCACTGGATTGAGCCGCTGCTGTTCCTGCTGGCCATTGGCGTAGCCATTTTACTGAACGAAGGCACGAACATCATTTTGGGACAGGTTTCCTTTGTCACCCAGGCGTGCTCTGCCGTACTGCAGTTGGCGGTATCCATTGACTATGCAGTGTTCCTGCTGCACAGGTTTGCGGAGTTCCGCGAGGAAGGTATGGACGCGCCCACCGCCATGAAGCACGCTATGCAGATGGCGGCCAGCGCGATCGCTGCCAGCGCCATGACCACGGTATTTGGCTTTCTGGCCCTGTTGGCCATGCGCTATGGCATGGGGCGGGACATGGGTCTGGTGCTTGCCAAGGGTGTGCTGCTGAGCTATATCAGCGTCATGGTGGTGTTGCCGGCCGCAGCCATCACCTTCAGCAAGCTGATTACGCGCACAGCTCACCGCAGCCTGATACCTTCGTTCAAGCGGTTTGGTAGGTTGGTGGTGCGCTACGGGGTGCCCCTGGCTGCTATCATGCTGGTGCTGCTGGTCCCCGCCTATATGGGGCAAAAGAACAATGAGTTTTTGTATGGCTCCTCCGGTATGCATGGCGCCACTTCCCCGGTCACCCTGGAGGCAGAGCAGATCAACGAGGTGTTTGGCCGCAACCAGTCGATTCTGGCCATGGTACCCGAGGGTCAGCCTGCTCGCACAGCCCAGGTATCCAATCAGCTCAAGGCGTTGCCCTATGTGCGAAGTGTTGTCTCCTATGCCGAAACCGTGGGTGTGCAGATTCCACCCATGGTGTTGCCTGATTCCGCGCGCAGCATGCTGAATACCAAGGGATATGACCTGATCATCCTGACAACAGACCTGGCGCCGGAGGGAGAGCGTAGCTTTGCTGCGGTCACTAAAATGCGAGGTATTCTGGATACGGCGTATCCCGGGCAGACGCACCTGCTGGGTGAAAGCGTGGTGAACTACGACCTGAAGGATACCATCACTGCTGATAACCTGCCGGTGCTGCTGATCGGGCTGGCGGCCATTGGCCTGGTGCTGCTGATTACCTTCCGCAACCTGACCATTCCGTTGATCCTGCTGATCATCATTGAAGGCAGCATCTGGCTGAACATGGCCATCCCGTATTTCCTGGGCAATCCCATGAACTATATCGGCTATCAGATCGTCAGTTCCGTTCAACTGGGCGCCACGGTGGACTATGGCATTTTGTTGAGCCAGCGCTACATGGAGGCGCGGCAGACCATGGACAAGCGACAGGCGGCCGTTTGGGCGCTGAGTAAGTCCACCGGCTCCATTCTGCCTCCTATGCTGATTTTGACCCTGGCCGGGTATACGCTGTACTTTGTGGTGGTGTCCAACGGCGTTATCAGTCAGATGGGGGAGATTATCGGCCGGGGTGCTGCGGTATCCGGCTTTATGGTGCTGACGGTATTGCCTACAGTGCTGATATGGTGCGACAAACTGATTATGAAAACACAATTTGGCAAACAGGAGGCAGTGAAGGAATGAAGAGATTTGCAGCAGCTTTCGTCGCACTCATGCTGTGCGTTGGAGTGGTATCATCCCTGGCGGAGGTCAAGAAAACCGAGATTGTCTACGCCGCCCTGACTGCGGAAGGCAAACTGAAAAGCATCGCCATTGTCAATGGCTTTGAGGCGGATGCGGCCCAGCAGGTGACGGACTACGGCGCGTATTCCAGCGTGACCAATCTGAGCGGCGTGGAGATTATCCCCCTGAAGGAGGGGACGGTTGAGCTGTCCCTGCCGGCGGGGCGCTTCTATTACCAGGGTGATCCCGCCCAGCCCGCGCTTCCATGGGACATTGCAATCAGCTATCGACTGGACGAGGCTGACATCGCGCCGCAGGCTTTGTCCGGCGCGCAGGGCAAACTGGAGGCAACCATTGATGTCAAGGTGAATCAGGCGTTGGCGACCTATGCGGCAGGCAGCACGCTGCAGGTCAGCGTCACCCTGGATGGCGAACGCTGCATGCAGGTACAGGCGTCCAAAGGTACCATCGCCTCTGCGGGCGGCAACCTGGCTGTTACCTTTGTGCTGTTGCCGGGGCAGGAGGCAACCTTTGATTTCAGTGCCCAGGTCAATGATTTTGCCATGCAGGGTATACAGTTTGCCGGCATCCGCATGACGACTGACGGGCAGCAATACAAGAAAATGGTGGAGAACGTGATGCAGGGAAATCCCATGGTGCAGGCCATTGGCCCCATGATGGACAACTTCATCAGCGAGATGAACGGAACACCCCCCGTTTCCTTCGCCGATGCACGCAACGGGCAGGTGGAGCGCCTGCAGTTTGTGCTGATGACCGAGGAAATCCTCCCGCTCAAGCCCCTGGTTACCGAAGCCCCCGTGGCCGAGGAAAAGGAGGACACCGTTATCAGCCGATTCCTCGCCCTCTTCGGACGCTGATATCAATCTCCGGCGAAAACAGCTTTCCGGCCTCAGTGGCAGGAACCTACAAAGCAGGCCGCTTCCGTGCATCATTTACAGGGGATGCAAGCGGAGGCGGCTTTGTTTCGTTTTATGGCCGGGCAGGAAAACTGTGCCGGGAAGGGGAGGGCATGCAGGCCAAGGAGAACAGGGCGGCGTGCTTTGAGGCATTGGCCGCCGGGTGTGAACGGCAGGTATACTTCACCTGCCTTCGCATGATGGGTAACCGGCAGGATGCCGAGGATTGCGCGCAGGAGGCCATGATCAAGGCATTCCGCGCCTTTGACCGCTTCCGGGGAGACAGCCAGTTCAGCACCTGGCTGTACAGCATTGCCAGCCGCTGCTGTCTGGACGCGCTGCGCAGGCGAAAGGAACCGCTGTCGCTAGAAAGCCTGCGCGAGGCTGGATGGGAGGCCCCCTGTGAGGAGCCTTCGCCTTACCTGCAGTTGGAAGAAGGGGAACGCAAGCGGCTGCTGGAACAGGCGCTGAAGAAGCTGTCCCATGAGCAGCGCCTGTGCGTAGTGCTTTGCGACATTCAGGGGCTGCCGTACCAGGAGGCGGCGCAAGTCATGGATTGTCCGGTGGGTACGGTGAAAAGCAGGTTGAGCCGTGCCAGACAGGAGCTACAGAACATTCTGCGGCGCGAAGGGGAACTATTTGTGCAGGACGTTCGTCCAATGGATGAAGGGAGGGAAAGCAAATGACATGTGAGCAGTTTTCTCTCCTGATCGATCAGTACCTGGAGGGTGGGCTGGACGGAGCCCAGCGGCTGATGGTGGAAGAGCACCTGGCTGCCTGTGCTGATTGCCGTCTGCTCCATCAGATGCTGACCGACTGCCGGAGCCTGGATGAGGGAGGCGCGGTACCCGCATCCTTCTCCACCGGCTGGAGGCAGGCAATCCATCTGCAGGAGGATGAACCCGTGGACAATGGCAATGTCAACAAACCGCATCGCAAGACCGCGCCCTGGCTGCGCTGGGCCGCGCTGGCCGCATCGCTGGTACTGGTCATCGGCAGCACTTGGCTGGTTGGCAACAACCGGAATGCAGATCAGGCCAGAAACGATCAGTACAGCTATGAGGCTGCCTACCAGATGGAGGAAAGCAAGGCCGCCGCGTCTGCGATGCGGGCGCCTATTATGATGGAGGGCGCAGGCGCTGATGATACGGTCGCTGCCGATATGGCGGAAGCGCAGTGCTCCTTTGCCGGACAGGCGGAGGCCGTTCCCAGCCCACAAAAAATCATCCGCACGGTCAGCATGCAGCTTTACACAAGGGACTTTGAAAAGGACCTGGCCGCGCTGCAGCAAGCATTAAAAATACAGGGCGGCTATGTGG
>JAAZBR010000355.1 GCA_012513735.1 Clostridiales bacterium
CAGGAGGGCCTGCCCATCTACGATCCCCAGCGGGAGCGCCAGAAGCTGGCGCTGCTGTCTGAGCAGGTGCCCGACGCCCTGCGGGGCTATGCCGAGCGGCTGTTCAGTCTGCTGTTTGAGGTGAGCCGCGCCCACCAGCGCGGGCTGGCCACGGGCACCACCCCGCTGCAGGACCGCATTGCCCATGCCATCCAGCACACCCCGCCGCTGTTTCCCGAGCGGCCCCTGGTGGCCTGTCAGGGGGTGGAGGGGGCCAACAGCCAGGCTGCGGCGGAAAAGATGTTTGTGCAGCCCAACATCATGCACTTCAACTCCTTTGAGGGGGTGTTCAGGGCCATCCAGCAGGGTCTGTGCCGCTACGGCGTGCTGCCGCTGGAAAACAGCACGGCCGGCAGCGTCAACCGGGTGTACGACCTGATGATGCAGTACAATTTCAGCATCGTGCGGTCCACCCGGGTCAAGATCGACCACTGCCTGCTGGCCCGCCCCGGGGCGGAGCTTGCAGGCATCCGCGAGGTCATCAGCCACGAGCAGGCGCTGATGCAGTGCGAGGGCTTTCTGCGGGGGCTGAAAAACGTCAAGATCACCGCCTGCGAGAACACCGCCGCTGCCGCCAAGATGGTGTTTGAGTCCGGACGGAATGACATCGCGGCCCTTTCCAGCCGTAGCTGCGCCGAGCTGTACGACCTGCGCATCCTGCAGGCGTCCGTGCAGGATTCGGCCAGCAACTTCACCCGCTTCATCTGCATCGGCAAGGAGCTGGAAATCTACCCCGGCGCGGACAAAACCAGCGTCATGCTGGTGCTGCCCCACCGGCCGGGCAGCCTGTACCAGGCTCTGGGCCGGCTGTACGCCCTGGGCGTCAACCTGATCAAGCTGGAAAGCCGCCCCCTGCCCGGCAGCGACTTTGAGTTTATGTTCTACTTCGACCTGGAGGGCAGCGTGTACGCCGACGGCTTCCTGCGCCTGTTCTCCGACATTGAGGGTTTCAGCGCCGATTTCCGCTACCTGGGCAGCTATTCGGAGGTTGTGTGAACCGCTACGGTCTGATTGGGGAACAGTTAGGGCATAGCTTTTCGCCCCAAATCCACGCTTTGCTGGGGGAGTATCCCTACGGCCTGTATCCCCTGCCGCCAGATGACCTGCCTGCCTTTGTGCAGGCGGGCGACCTGGCCGGCTACAACGTCACCATCCCCTACAAGCAGGCGGTGATCCCCTTTTTGCAGCAGTTGAGCGATGTGGCCCGGCGCACGGGCAGCGTCAACACCGTCACCCGCCTGCCGGATGGCGCGCTGAAGGGCGACAACACCGACTATGCGGGCTTTCGCCTGATGCTGGGGGATGCGCAGCATGTGCGGGGCCGCAAGGCGCTGGTGCTGGGCAGCGGCGGGGCTGCGGCCACCGTGCGCGCTGTGCTGCAGGATGCGGGGCTGACGCCTGTCACCATCAGCCGCAGCGGGCCGGATAACTACCAGAATTTGCACCGGCACCGGGATGCCGCCGTCATCGTCAACGCCACCCCCGTGGGCATGTACCCCCGGCATGATCAGCAGCCGCTCAGCCTGGAAGGCTTTGCCCACTGCGCCCTGGTGCTGGACCTGATCTACAACCCCGCCCGCACTTTGCTGCTGCTGGAGGCGGAGGAACGGGGCATCGAATGCCGCAACGGCCTTTCTATGCTGGTGGGCCAGGCCTGGCAGGCCAGCCGCCTGTGGGGCCAGTGCCATCAGGGGGAGGAGGCCATCGCCCCCATCGTGCAGCGCATCGCCCGGGATACCCGCAACATCGCCCTGATCGGCATGCCGGGCTGCGGCAAAACCACCGTGGGCAAGCACCTGGCTGCCCTTACCGGCCGCCCGCTGCTGGATACCGATGCCCTGATCGTAGAGCAGGCCGGCCTGCCCATCCCGCAGATCTTTGCGGATCAGGGCGAGGCCGCCTTCCGCGCCCTGGAAACAGAGGCCCTGGCCCGGGCGGCGGGACAATCGGGCGCTATCATCGCCACCGGCGGCGGCATCGTGACCCAGTCCCGCAATTTGCCCCTGCTGCGGCAGAACAGCCTGATCATCTGGCTGGATCGGCCCCTTGACCTGCTCAAGGTGGACGGTCGCCCCCTGTCCCAAAGCCGGGGGGTGGAGGCCCTGTTTGCAGAGCGGGCGCCCCTCTACCGCCGGTGGGCGGATCACCTGTATCATAATGAGGATTCGGCGGCCACCGCCGCCCGCATCCGGGAGGAGCACCTGTGAAACTGCTGGTACTAAACGGCCCCAACCTGAA
>JAAZBR010000356.1 GCA_012513735.1 Clostridiales bacterium
CAAATCCCAGTCAGCCGGCACGTCCGCTGATCGCGCCCAAGCACATGGCAGCCTTTGCTCATAGCAATTACTGGTGTGATGTACTTGGCTGCAGCATGGCGGCAGATTTGAACGACCTGATTGCGAGTGGCGGATTCCGCGATTTTATCCGGGTCAACGAGGCGCTCCATGATAAATCTTTGGCCGAGCTGGCGCAGGATATCATTAACCGGGATGCTCGGGCGATTTTTATCGCCGGGCCCTCTTCCAGCGGCAAAACCACTTTCGCCAACCGGCTGTCCATCCACCTGCGGGTGAATGGTTATCGCCCCATGTTGATCTCCATGGATGACTTCTACAGGGACCGGGCGTCCCTGCCCCTGGAGGCGGATGGCCGGCCGGACCTTGAAGCCCTGGATGCACTGGATGTGCCCCGTTTCAAACAGGTGCTGCACAGCCTGCTGGAGGGACGCGAGACCATTATGCCGCGCTTCAATTTCATCACTGGCCAGAGTGAAAACTATCCCAAACCGGTGCGCATCGATCATATGCAACCGCTGATTATTGAGGGCATACACGGCCTGAACCCGGCCCTCCATGAAGGATTTGATCCCAAGGTGATCTGCCGCATTTATATTAGCCTGCTGACCAGCCTAAATCTGGACACCCACAACCGCATTCGCACCACCGATTCCCGCCTGCTGCGGCGCATTGTGCGCGACTACCAGTTCCGCAACACAAGGCCGGAGGATACGCTGCTGATGTGGGACAGTGTGCGGCGGGGCGAAGAACGGTGGATCTTTCCCTACCAGGAGCAGGCGGACTTTGTGTTCAACTCCGCCCTTCACTATGAGCTGCCAGTGCTGAAAACCATTTCTTACGATATCCTTCGCCAGGTGCCTCAAGACCATCCCCAGTACATCAAGTGTAACAGGCTGCTGAAGATCCTCAACTACATGCTTCCTGTGGATGATAGTGCGATCAGCGAAATCCCCCCGCTGTCCATCCTGCGGGAGTTTATTGGCGGCAATACACTGTATGAATTTACGGAAAGCCGTTAAGCGTCCCGGGTGCGGACAGTCAGGATATCCTGGTATTCTGACAGCCTGGTAACAATGTCCAGGTAGTGTGACTTGCCGGACAGGTGGAGGGTGTACAGGTTGGTGTACAGCATATTAGCGGGCTGATCGAGGGTTTGTATGTTCTCCACATGAAAGTCCACATCAATCACCGTGACGCTCAGCTCTTGAAAGCATGTGCCAATAAAGGCTAACGTCTGTTGACGGTTAACGTACTTAACCTCCACACGCTTCACAGCATTGATGCGGATAATTCGCCCGAGCAGCAACAGCACAGCAATCACCAGAATGCTCAGAATCACAGCCAGCCAGTAGTACCCAAAGCCGGCGAGGATGCCCAAGCAGGCCACCGTCCAGAGGCCTGCGGCGGTGGTCAGCCCCGCCACCTTCTTCTGGGCCATGAAAATGGTACCGGCGCCCAGAAAACCGATGCCGCTGATCACCTGGGCGGACAGCCGCCCCAGGCTGAGGCTGACACCCTCGGCTGCAACAGGCGCCGCTGTAATGGGCATCCACAACAGGCATTCCAGCAGCGCAATGGTAGCGGCGCCAATGCACACCAGTACGTGGGTGCGCAGGCCGGCGGGACGGTTTTTGTATTCTCTCTCGATGCCGATTGCGCATCCAATAACCAGCGCGAACAACACCCGCAACATGATCTCCAGGTTGGACAGCGGCTGAGCTTTCATCAGAAAGGCAGTTGACAAGGGGCTCATCCTCTCCTTTTTCTCCAAGTATAGCATAGTCCGCAAGGCCACGGCGCCTGTACAAGATATCTATTTCGCTGAAAGGAACCGACATTCATGGCAGAGGCCTTGTTGATCGAAAACGCCTTCTGGCGTTCCCCGGCCACCGAAATGCTCAAGCACAGCCTGCAGGCAAACGCCGGCAAACGCGGCCTGCGCCTGCAAGTGCGCACAAATGCGGACTTTCTGGACAGGGATGCCTTTCTTGGCCTGCCCCCCGCAGCGCTGTTCTGGGACAAGGACATCCGCCTGGCCTGTCAGTTGGAGCAGGCAGGGGTACGGTGTTATAATAGTGCCCGCGCCATAGCGCTGTGCGACGATAAAACGCTGACCTGGCTGCATCTGAAGGGCAGCGGCGTTCCCATGCCCGAGACTCTGCTTTGTCCCCTGACCTTTCCGGCAGTTGGGTACCCCTGGGTTGACTTTGTTGAGCAGGCCGGTCAGCGCTTGGGCTGGCCCATGGTGATCAAGGAGGGCTGCGGTTCCTTTGGTCAGCAGGTCTATCTGGTAAACGATGCGGAGGAGGCCCAGGCCATCCTCCGACGGTGTGTGGGGTCTTCCCTGTTGATGCAGCGATTCATTGAAGAAAGCGCAGGACGCGACCTGCGCATCTATGTAGTGGGAGGGAAAGTGGTGGGCGCCATGGAGCGTTCCAATGCCAGGGATTTCCGCGCCAATGTGACCGCGGGCGGACAGGCCCGCCCGCACCTGCCCACTAAACAGGAGGAAGCCCTGGCGTTGGCGGCTTGCCGTGCCCTGAAACTTGACTTTGCCGGTGTGGATCTGCTATTTGGCCGGGATGGGCCGCTGCTTTGCGAGGTCAACTCAAACGCCCATTTTAAGGCATTGAGCGAGCTGTGCGGGTGTAACCCCGCCGATGCCATCATTGCCCATCTGCTGGAGGAACTGCCATGACTGGCTGGATCGTATATGACGCCGACAATGTTGAACGCAACCGCTTCTTCATTGATCGATGGATGGCCGCAGCAAAAGAAGCAGGCATTGCCCTTTCCCTTGTGCTGACCCAGCAGATCGCTTGGGGCATCCTGAATGGGCAGCGCTTTTTAAAATTGTCCGGTCAGCCGGTTCATCCTGATTTCGTCGTCATGCGCGGGGCCCACCCCTTGCTGTCAGAGCATCTGGAAGCCATGGATATTCCCTGCTTTAACCCCGCGCGCACAGCCGCCATCTGCAATGACAAGCGTCGGACACACAGCCTGTTCAGCGGGCTGCTCCCCATGATGGACACCGCCTTCGTGGAGTGTGACCGCTACCAGCAGCCCTTTCCATTCCCGGTGGTGGTCAAGGCCTCCCGGGGATGCGGCGGACGTCAGGTGTACCTGGCGCAGGACATGGTCATGTATGAAGCAGCCCTGCAGAAAGTATGGCCGGACAGCGCGGTGGTACAGCCTCTGTGCAGCCAGCCGGGGCAGGATGTGCGGGTGTATGTGCTGAACAACCGGATCATCGGTGCCATGCAGCGGCAATCTGCATCAGATTTCCGCAGCAACGTGGGGCTGGGGGCTAACTCCTCGCCTGTGGAACCGGGCAAAGACATCAGGCGCTGTGTTGACGTGGTTCTTCAAAAGCTAGACCTAGTGCTTGCCGGTGTGGATTTCATCTTGCACAAAGGCCAGCCTGTTTTTAACGAGATTGAAGACGCAGTAGGCACTCGCATGCTATATATGCACACAAATCGCGATATTGCAGCGGACTATCTGGCCGTCATCCTGACGCGCCTAGGCATGAAGAATGTGTAAACTAACAGCAGATATAGCTTCTCCGCTTGCCGCATATGCGGCCATGGACTATACTGTTGTTGTAACCGGCAGGGGATGGCACCATGGAGCTTGACCTGCACGGGCGTACCCTGTATCAGGCGCGCCTGATGATGGATGCAGCGCTGCGCCGTACCACCCGTGCGGATTACCGCCTGCGTGTCGTCCATGGCTACAGCGGCGGTCAGGCCATCAAGCAGATGCTGGCTGAGGAGTATGCAAACCATCCCAAGGTGGTGCGCATCGAACCCAATCCCAACCCCGGTATAACCATCTTCGTGCTTCGCGAGTACTGATTCCACAGGAGGAAAACGTGCCAATTACCCCTTCCCCCCGTACATCCAGGCGCCCCGGCAACCGCTATAAGCGGCATGTCGGCCTGTTTATTTTCTTTGCAGTTGTGCTGGCCGCCATTATCCTGATCTCCCCCAAAGAACCCATCAAGCGGGCGGCCAACGTCAACGCGCAGGGAGAAAACCTGGAGGATCATGAGGGCCTGGTCATCAGCGAGGTCATGAGTTCTAATACCAGCGCGCTGCCGGATGAAAACGGCAACTTCTCCGACTGGATTGAACTGTGGAATAACAGCCCCCATGAAATGGACCTGAAGGGGCTCACCCTGTCCAACCGGTCGGACCGGGCCAAGTTCATTTTCCCCACCCATCTGCTGCCGGCGGATGGTCGGGTCATTATCTTTTGTGACAGCCATAACCAGAACGACGAAGGTCGTCCCTTCCACGCCAAGTTCAAGCTCAGTGCCATTGGCTGCAGTGTGTTTCTGTTTAGTGTGTCGGGGCGCGTGCTCGATTCGGTGGTGGTGCCCACCCTCAACGCAAACGAGATCTATGCCCGCCAAGAGGACGGCACCTTCCTGAAGAGCGAGTTGTTTTCTCCCGGCTATGCCAACACCCAGGAGGGACACGAGCAATACCTCTCCGCCTACGCCATCACGCCGGGTGCGCTTAGGATCAACGAAATCATGGCGACACCCCGCAGCGGTCTGCGGGATGAGGACGGCGACCTGTCCGATTGGGTGGAGCTTCATAACACAGGCACCAGCAATATCGAACTGACAAACCTGGCCCTCAGCGACAACCCGGACCGGCCTGTCAAGTGGCTGTTCCCCGAAGGAGCCTATATCCCGCCGGGCGGTTTTTATGTGGTGTTCTGCTCGGACAAAAATCGCCTCAGCCCCACCGGTTATCCCCACACCAATTTCAGCCTGTCGGGAGAAGGCGAAACCATCACCATCAGCACCAAGCAGGGTCAGCTTGTGGACCGGGTCCAATACCCCCCCATGCCCATCGACCAAAGCTATGGCCTTGACCCGGAAACCGGCCTGTGGCGCATCTACACAGTAGCCACCCCCGGCGCCCCCAACACAGCCGCCGGCCAGGCGCAGGCCGAGAGCTATCTGCGCAGCCTGAACACATCGGGGGTCATCATCTCCGAGCTCATGAGCAGCAACGACAACTTCACCATCGTGAAGGGCCAGGATCCAAGCGATTGGGTGGAGCTGAAAAACACATCCGACCAGGTGCAGGATCTGTCGGGCTGGGGTCTATCCGACAACATCAGCTGGCCCCGTAAGTGGCGGTTTCCTGAGGGTACGCTCATCTATCCGGGCGAGTACAAGGTCGTGCTGCTAGACAAAAGCCCTGTGTCCGTGACTGGTGGCTCCCAACTGCATGCACCCTATGCGCTGGCCAGAGCAGGCGGAGAAGTGATGACCCTGTCGGACCCGGAGGGCAAGGTGCTGGACCGGATGATTTTGCCGGAGATTCCCGTCGACATCTCCTACGGCCGGGCCGACAACGGGGACGGTTTTTTTTATTTCTTTGACGCCCCCTCCCCCGGCGCTGCCAACGGCATAGGCTTTTCCGGCTTTGCACAGCGTCCGGTACTCAGCCTGAAGAGCGGTCTGTATCAGGAGAATATCCAGGTCAGCATCACCGCCCCCGAGGGCGCCCGCATCCGCTACTCCCTGGACGGCAGCATCCCCACCATCGACAAGGGAATGGACTACACCGGCCCCATCAACATTGTGGACACCGTGGCGCTGCGCGCCCGGGCCTTTGTGCCGGGGTTGCAACCCTCTGACCCCGTCACAGCTACCTATGTGATGAAAACCTATTACACCCTGCCTGTAGTCAGCCTGGTGATGGATCCGGATCAGCTTTGGAATCCCGAAACCGGTATCTATGCCACCGGCAAGTATGAAAACGGGCAAGATTATGACCTCACAGCCTACAAGTACATCCCTTTCAAGAACCCGACACCCACCTACCGGCTGCACGGCAAGGAAGCCCGCCCAGGCTATGTGGAGATGTTCGACAACACCACCGGCAAAACCATCATCAGCCAGGGGGTACGTGCCGGCCTG
>JAAZBR010000357.1 GCA_012513735.1 Clostridiales bacterium
AGCCAGAATCTCAGGCAAATCGGAGGAGATCAGCACAACGGCCACCCCCGAGGCCGCCAGCTCCCGCAGCAGCTTATGGATCTCCGTCTTGACGCCAACATCCACACCGCTGGTCACCTCATCCACAATCAGCAGTTTGGGCGATGCGTTGAGCCAGCGTGCCACCAACACCTTCTGCTGGTTTCCGCCGGAGAAATGGCTGACGTTCAGCTCCGGCGCCTCCGGCCGGATGGAAAGCTGTTTGATATAGGACAGGGCAATCGCCAGTTCCCTGTGAACGGAGATCAAGCGGAATTTATTGAGAACCTTGTGCATGCTGGCAGCCGTTGTGTTGACGCGCATGCTGTGGGACATGAACAGTCCCTGTTCGCGCCTGTTCTCCGGCAGATAGCAGATCCCCTGCCTGATGGCATCCCGCACACTGCGCACGCGCACAGGCTTGCCCAACAGGTACATCTCGCCCGACTGCGGCTTCTGGATGCCAAAGATGGTACGGGCCACCTCGGACCGCCCGGCCCCCACCAGGCCTGTGATGCCCAGAATCTCTCCCCGCCTGACGGCAAAGGATACATCATGGTAATACGGCGCACAGGTAAGGCCCCGGACTTCAAACAGCGTCTCCCCTGTCTCTCCCTGGTTGTGATAGGGAATAAACCGCAGCTCGCGGCCCACCATCAATTGGATCAGGCGGTTTTGATCAAATTCACTACGGGCGCCGCAAGCCACCAGGCTGCCATCCCGCAGCACGGAAATGCGGTCGGCTATGGCAAATATCTCATCGAACTTGTGCGATATGTAAATAATGCCGATGCCGTCAGCCTGCAGGGATCTGATCAACCGGAACAGCGCCTCCACCTCAGAGGAGGACAGGGAGGCGGTGGGCTCATCCATGACGATTACCTTCGCCTGGAAGATAATAGCCCGGGCAATGGCAACCAACTGCTGCTGCCCCACGCTGATGTCACCCAGCAAAGCTTCCGGGTCAATGGGCAGCCCCAGCTTGGCGATAGCCTGCCTGGCAATGTCATGCATCTGCCGGCGGTCATGCATCCCACTGCGCTTGGTGCCGATGTAGATGTTCTCTGCTACCGTCAGGTTGGGAAACAGGCTGATGTCCTGATAGATGACCGAAATGCCAAGCTGGAGGGAGCGCGTAGCCGTCATATGGGCAATGCGCTCCCCATCAAAATATATTTCACTGCCCGGGTCGGGCTGAATCACCCCGGCAATGGCCTTGATCAGCGTGGATTTACCGGCTCCGTTCTCTCCCACCAAGGCGTGAACCTCGCCTTTGCGCAGAGAAAACTCAGCGCGATCCAGCACACATACGCTGCCGTATGTCTTGGACAGGTTTTTTACAGATAGTATTTCGTCCAAAGCCAGTTCCCCTTCTGTACAGGAATAGGTTAATTGAAGGTATTGTATCCGAATGCTCCCGGTTACCCGGGCAGCCTCAAACACAATACTTTCATGTAAACACAATAACCCTTTGGGAAGTTATTGTGGCTTGAAGTGAATCAACCGCATGAACAACAAACAATCATAAGAATGAGCAATTAGATCGTCAAATCAGATTGCTTATTCAGTGCTTTGATTATTTATATCAAGAACCATAGATAAAGTCAAGATGTAATAACCAATCATCATCAGCCACTTTTATATTCATGTAAAACGGTAACGCATCCAAAGCAGTGTGGGCTTTTGGGTCTCTGCAAAGAGCAGACGAGGGGGCGTAGTGGCGCTACGCCGACCGAGCAGCCGACGCAGCAGGGGGCAAAAGCACCAGCGCAACGATGCGTTAAAGTTTGGAATCAATTTTACAGAGCCAAATCATCTGTGCCGTCAAACCCCATACGGTGCAGCCTGCCCTCCGTATCCCGGTAAAACACCCAGTCGCCTGCAGCGTTGATGCTGTTGGCATGGGCGGTGCTGAGGGTCATCACCGTTTTGCCGTCCAGCGAAATGCGGCGCAGGTCGCCGCTGATGCTGTCGGCAAAGAAGATGCCGCGATCCGTGGCGTTGTAGATGCGCACGTTGATCGCTTCAAAGTCCATGCGCTCGCTGCCGTCCAGCCGCATGCGCGACAGCACGGAGCCATGGGAGGTATAGCGGATGAAGTACAGGTAGTCGCCCTGTACCTGCAGCCAATGTGCATCGCCATCGTACAGCAGGGCCGGCTGGGCATTTTCTGCAGACAGATCCAGGCAGTACAGCTTGCGCAGCTTGGTGCCGGGCACATCTGACGCGTAGTACGCCATGCCGCGCTGTATATTCAGGTGAAACAGGGGGCGTTCCTCGCTCACCTTTCGGGGGTCGTCGCCGCTCAGCCCGGCGGTGTACAGCTTTCCCCTGTCCAACTGGTTGCGGTAGTACAGGCGGCCCCCGGAAACGATCAGGCTTTCAGCCTGGGTATCCACCAGCAGCTCCGGCTGCCCTCCTGCCAGGGGGACACGCCAGATGCCGCCCCGGGCAGTAAAATACAGACCGTCCTGCCAGATGTTCAGGCTGGCGGCAGCCATGTCGCAGAAGTTCACCGCATCGGCGCCGTCGTGGGCGGTGCGGATGATGTGTGTTTCTGCCGCGTAGTAGATGTGCTGTGTATCCATCACGGCCAGCCCGCCGTGGACCAGGTTGCCGGGCTGGTTGCCCCGCGCCTCGTCAGCAGCGCTGAAGTAGAGAGCGGCGTTGTCGTCCAGGCTTTTGAAGCGTTCAAGCTGCGCTTCCTCCTGGCGCTGGGCATATCCCAGGCGTTTGCCCTCTTCTACACCCGCCAGATATCCCTCCTGAGAGCCAAGCTGTCTGCCCTCCTCGACGCCTCCCACATGCCCGGACCGTTGCCCAATAGCGTAACCCACAAAAATCAGCGCCGCCAGCACAGCAACCCCCGCCAAACTCCGTATCACGCGTCGTCTGCCGCCGCGCTGCACATACAAAAGCGCCCGCCGCAGCTCCGCCGCGTTCTGGTAACGGGCTTCCGGATCCGCCTTCACCAGCCGGCTGACAATCGGGGCTAACCCGGCATATGGATACCGCTGGCCGATGTTGGTGCGGTCGTGTTTCAATGTGGCAAGGAAAATCATCACCACCCCCAGTGAATACAGGTCGCTGCGGGCATCGGTCTGGGTGCCGCCGAATTGCTCCGGCGCCATATAGGGGCGCGTGCCGATGGCAACGGTATCGCTGGTGGCATTCTCCCTGAACACCCGGGCAATGCCGAAGTCCACCAGACGAATACCGCCGTCCGGCGCGATGATGATGTTTTCCGGCTTGATATCCCGGTGGATGATGGGCGGAGATTGATTGTGCAGAAGGCTGAGGATATCGCAAGTGGAAAGCGCGATGTCAATGATCTCCTTCTCGCTTAGGACGCCATGTATTTCAACATATTCTCTCAGCGTCTGCCCCTCCATGTACTGCCGGACAAGGTAGCCCCTTCCCTCTTCTTCCTGGAAGAACAGCGCCTGGGGAATGCGGGGGTCGTTGAGCTGACCCAGTATCCTGTACTCGGCGGCAGCATCCTCTGACGCCTGCCCCACAGAAATGCGCAGAATACCCTTCATGCCGTCCGCCCGCCTGGACACCAGG
>JAAZBR010000358.1 GCA_012513735.1 Clostridiales bacterium
CATGCGCTGCACGGGGATACCGGTCCACCCGGCAACAACCTGGGCAATATCCTCCTCGGTGACTGCTGGCTTGGCGGACGCGCGCTCCTTTTTCCAGTTGGCGCGCCTGTCTTCCATTTCCTGCCGCAGCTTGCGCTCCCGGTCGCGGCACTCTGCCGCCCGTTCATAATCCTGTGCGCCGATGGCCCGCAGCTTCTGCTGCTTGATTTCACTCATCTGCTCTTCCTGTTTAGCCAGATCAGGCGGCGCCAGGAAAGACCGGATGCGCACCCGGGAGGCCGCCTCATCCATCAGATCCACTGCCTTGTCGGGAAGAAAGCGGTCGTTGATGTAGCGGCTGGAAAGCTGCACTGCGGCTTCCAGCGCTTTGTCGGTCAGTTGTACATGGTGGTGATCTTCATAGCGGCTTCGCAGGCCTTTCAAAATGGCCAGCGTATCTTCGGCAGAAGGCTGCTCCACCATCACCGGCTGAAACCTGCGCGACAGGGCGGCATCCTTTTCGATATGCTTGCGATAATCGCTGAGGGTGGTGGCTCCAATGCACTGCAGCTCCCCCCTGGCAAGCGCCGGCTTCAGGATGCCGGCCGCATCAATGCTGCCCTCCGCCTTGCCGGCCCCCACTATGTTCTGCAGCTCGTCGATGAACAAAATAATGCTGGGATCATTGCGAATTTCATCGATCACATTCTTCATGCGCTCTTCAAATTCACCCCGATACTTGGTACCCGCTACCAGGCTGCCAATATCAAGGGAAATGAGGCGCTTCTCCAGCAGCATGTCCGGGATGGCACCCGCAATAATACGCTGCGCCAGGCCTTCGGCCACGGCGCTTTTACCCACGCCCGGCTCCCCGATTAGCACAGGATTGTTTTTGGTTCGCCGGGACAGAATTTGCACAATGCGCTCCACCTCCCGGTCGCGGCCGATCACAGGGTCTATCTTGCCTTCCTTGGCAAGCTCCGTCAGGTCGCGGCTAAACTTGGACAGGGTACCCTGGCTGCTTTCCCCGTCCTCCCCGCTATTCTCCTGCTGGGCCAGCGCCTGTTCGACGCTGGTGCGGATGCTGTCTACATCACAGCCCAAGATGTTCAGCACACGCACCGCGGTGCTGTCTTCCATCGCAAGCAAGGCCAGCCAGAGATGGCCGGTGTTCACCGTCTGGGTGCCGGACTTCTGCGCTTCCATCACGCTGTCCTCCAGCGCCTTCTTCATTCGGGGGGTCAGTTCCAGCATTTGCGGGATGGTGTCCTCCTGCGAAGTCAACTGTGCAATGGTGTACTGCACGCTTGCCATGGTCAGGTTTTTGGGCAAGCCGGGCGCATCCTTGCGCGCCTCCTTCAAAAGGCCGCACAGCAGATGCTCGGTGCCAATCATGCGTTGCCGCATCTGCATGGCAGTATTACGCGCTGCATCAATGGCACGGCGCGCTCTTTCATCAAAGCGTCCAAAGATAGGCATCAATTTCCTCCATTCAACGCACTTCTCACCGCGTCCGCGCGGGCAAAGTGCAGGGCATGTTCATCACGGGGCCCATCAGGCAGGGCCATCAGGCGGCTGCAGCGCGTTTGTATTAACAGCGCATCCACCGTCTCCAGGGAGGGCGGCAAAATGCCTGCCAACACCCCCAGGCGAACCTTGGACCAGAAGGCAAGGAATTCAAGCTCCGTCAAGCGGCGGGCATACCGCATCACGCCATAGGCTCGCCACACCTGGTCTGTATAGGTTGATCTGGCGGATTTTGCCAGAATGCGGTCACGCAACATTGTTTCTTTGTTGGCCAGCCCCTGGGCCACTCTGCCCACCGCCCGGATCAGCACATCCGATCCATCGAAGGCCGTAAACAGGTTTCTCAGGGTGTAGAGGCAGGCGGGGTTTTTGTCGGCCAGGGGTTCCCATGGCTGCAGTTCAAAACGATGTTCTTTCATAATATCCGCCGTGATAGGCCGGATTTGCTGCATCATGCTGAGTATGGGCAGGTGCAGGCAATAGCCCGCCTGCAGGCCCGTACCGGCAAACTGGGGACGGGCTGTTAGCCAGCCAATGCGGTCATCCCTGGCAAAGGCATGTTCCTGAGACAGAATGCCGGCCAGCGCCTTGGCACGTAGCACAGCGCCGCTCACATCTCCTTCGGCTGCATAGACGCGGATACACAGATGATCCTCGTACAGCAGGTAGATGGCGGCTGTTCTGTCTTCCCTGACCAGCACAGCGGACGCCGGATCCAGGCCCTGCAGGCTATGAAGTATACCTTCGGATTGCAACTCCTTCACCTGACCAGCCGACAGGTCTTTCAAACTGTAGAGGATCCATTTCTCGGGCATGGCATCCAGGGCATGCACAGCCCGGCTGACACACTCACTTTTCTGCACCTCCAGCATGGTGGCCAAGAAAGGCATATCGGTATAATTTCGGCGCAGATCAACATAGCTGCATATGATCACATCAGTTGTCATTGGCCTCCTCGCCGCCTGCGGCCGCAGCCTCTATCTGGCGGAGTTGGTCCCGCAGAGTGGCGGCCTGCTCATAATCTTCTTCCCGCACGGCGGCCTCCAGACGCTGGCGCAAATCATCCAGGCTCAAACGGACAACCGTTTGGGCATTCTCCCGGGGAACAGTTTCCTGTTCGGGCTGACCCCGCAGGCCGGACAAATAGTCAATCACCAGGTGGTGAAAGGCCCCGTAGCATCCACTGCATCCAAAG
>JAAZBR010000359.1 GCA_012513735.1 Clostridiales bacterium
CACGTGGAGGAGTATCAGCAGGGCAGCAAGTTGCTACCGCTGTTGCTGCGTGCTTATCCCATGGCGCCTGAATTCCGCATCCGCCAGGCGTTGAAACGGCGGGATATTAAAGTGGATGGACGACGTGTGGATCAGAATGTTGCCCTTAAGGCCGGTCAGTTGGTTGAATGGTATACGGAATGGGCGCCCCTGTTCATCCCGGCTGTCTATGAGGACGAAAATGTACTGGTGGTCAACAAGCCGGCGGGCATCAGCAGTGATGTCCAGGCAGGGGAGCAGATACACCTGACCCTTCTGCTGGCGGCACAGACAGGCAGTACTGACCCATTTTATCTGGTCCATCGGCTGGATCATCTGACCTCCGGGCTGCTAATCCTGGCTAAAACGCCCCGGGCGGAAATAGCTCTGCTGGAGGCCTTCAAACAGGGAACCATCGACAAAAGCTACACATGCCTTGTGAAGGGCCCCATGGATAAGACAAGCGATACCCTGCATGCCTGGCTGCGCAAGGATGCCCAGCGAGCCAGGGTGCAGGTACTGCATCACCCTGTGGCAGATGCCCGGGAGATTGTCACATCCTATCGCTTGTTGAAGGAGGAAGATGGCTGCAGCAGGCTGGAGGTACAGCTTCACACCGGGCGCACCCATCAGATCCGTGCCCACCTGGCCGATGCCGGTCACCCGGTGCTGGGGGATGAGAAGTACGGGGATTTTGCCTTCAACCGCCAGCAAAAAGCTACAGGGCTCATGCTGTGTGCTACCAGGCTTCAATTTCACACCATAGAGGCGCTGCCTGATCTGCAAGGCAAAGCATTCAGCATCCCGGCGCCCTTTTAGTAGGAAGGAGAGCAATCATGATCCCATCCTATCCGGAAATCCGCCTGATCGCAGTTGATCTGGATGGCACGCTGCTTGACGACAATCACCGCATCACACCCGCCAACCGACAGGCCATCGAAGCTGCCCAGCAGGCAGGCATTGTGTTTGCCATCTGCACAGGGCGCTTTTTTGAGGATGCCTGCCTGCACGCGCTGGACTACGGCCTTGACTGCCCTGTGATTTCGCTGAACGGCGGCAAGGTGGCTCTGGCCCCCTTCGGACAGGTACTGAGCGACCATAGGATGGATGACACCGTAGCCATGACCTGCTTTGAATGCCTGGAGGAACTGGACGCGGCCTACTTTGTGTTTGGTGAGAGAAGGGTGGGTATCCGTAAAACGGGGGACAAGCACCTGTCGCAGATCAACTTCGGTGAAAGCAGGATGCTGGAGGAAACAGGCACCACCTATCATTATGGAAAGGAAGCCTGCCTTGAAACGATCCAAGGCGGCATCTATAAGTTTTATGTACACGCCCGAAATGATCTGCAGCAACTGCGGCGGATCATCGGAACGCTTGAGAAAATCCCGGGCATCAGCCTGGCACAGTCCAGCACTGACAACGTTGAAATCATGCCGCCCCATGTCAACAAGGGCAGGGGGATGAGCGACCTGGCCGAGCATCTTGGCATACCCCTTGCCAATACCATGGCGATTGGCGATCAGGACAATGACCTCCCCATGATCCGCATTGCCGGCCTTGGCGTGGCCATGGGCAATGCAACAGGGGAGGTTAAGTCGTACGCACACCTGATTACGGAAACCAACACCCGGGATGGTGTGGCACGTGCCATTCTGCGCTATGCGCTGGGCGTGTCTGACGGCCAGCCATAGTAATAGGGATCGCTTTCAACAAACTCCATGCGTCCGTCGGTGGCCTGGGTAAGCTGGTCGACCACTTCCTGTGCATCCCGGACGCGCACCAGCAGCTCCGCCTGTATGCTGGCGGCATAGGAAACGTCTCTCTGCTCAACCGGCAGGCTCTTCAGCCGATGCTGCACCTTGTCCCATAGGGGATATGGAATGTCCGCATGCAGGCTCAGGCTGGGTTCCATCATCACCACGTGGGCGCTGTCCACTGCCAGGGCAGCGCCCTTGCTGTATGCCCGCACAAGGCCGCCGGCGCCCAGCAACACCCCGCCAAAGTAACGCACCACCACCACACAGAGGTTGACCAACTCCTTGGCTTTGAGCACCTCCATGATGGGCAGCCCGGCGGTTCCCGAGGGCTCCCCATCATCCTGATAACGCATGATCCCGGCATTGGCGCCAATGACATAGGCATAGCAGTGGTGGGTGGCGGTCCGGTGGGCCTCCTTCAGGCTGCGAATAAAAGCAAGCGCCTCTTCCTCGCTTTGGCAGGGAGCAGCGCACCCAATAAAGCGGCTTTTGTTGATAATAAATTCCGCGGCAGATGGCTGCGCAACGGTACGGTATGCGTTCAGCATCACGTTTTCAGCACGATGCGGCAGTAGTTCTTTTTGCCGCGGCGCAGCAACAGGCCATCGCTGCCCAGCATATCAGCCGTTACCAGGCTGTCCACATCGGTGGCCTTGCTTTCGCCCACCATCACAGCGCTCTGCTGTATCATCTTGCGCGCTTCGCTGCGGCTAGAACATAGGCCGCTGAGGTGCAGCAGCGTGGTCAGGCGGCTGTCGGAAGCTAATTCTTTGAGGGAGATGGCAAAGGTGGGCACTTCGTCGCTGATGCTGCCTCCGCTGAACAGCGCTGCTGAGGCCTGCTGCGCCCGCTCCGCTTCCTCTTCGCCATGCACCAGTTTGGTGCACTCAAACGCCAGCGTTTTCTTGGCTTCATTGATGTCTGCCCCCTCAAGGGCGCTGAGGCGGTGCACCTCCTCCATGGGCAAGAAGGTCAGCAGGGAGAGGGACTTGGGCACATCCGCATCTGCGATATTCCGCCAGTACTGGTAGAACTCGTAGGGGCTGCACAGTTCTGCATCCAGCCATAGGGCGCCTCGCTCTGTTTTGCCCATCTTCTTGCCGTCGTGGGTCATCAACAGGTTGAAGGTGCAGGCGAAGGCTGCCTCTCTTTCCTTGCGCCTGATCAGGTCTGCCCCGGCAAGCATGTTGCTCCACTGGTCGTCGCCGCCCATCTGCAGACGACAGTTGCACCGCTTGAACAACTGCAGGAAGTCGTAGGACTGCATCAGCATATAGTTGAACTCAAGGAAGGTGAGGCCCCGCTCCAGCCGCTGCTTGTAGCACTCGGCCGCCAGCATGCGGTTGACGGAGAAGTGCACGCCGATATCCCGGATAAACTCCATGTAGTTCAGATCCAGCAGCCAGTCCGCATTGTTGACCATCTGCGCCTTGCCCTGTCCGAAGGCCAGGAAATGGCTGAGTTGCTTGTGAATCTTCTGCGCATTCTTCTGGATGGTCTGCTTGGTCATCATCTTGCGCATGTCGGTTTTGCCACTGGGATCGCCGATCATGGTGGTGCCGCCGCCCACCAGCGCGATGGGCCGGTGGCCTGCTCGCTGCATATGCATCATGGCCAGGATCGGGATGAAGTGGCCGAAGTGCAGGCTGGATGCCGTGGGATCAAACCCGACATAGAATGTGGTGGGTTCATTCTCCAACTGCTCATAGAGTTCCTCTTCAAAGGTCACTTGCGCGATGAAGCCGCGCTCCTTCAGCAAATCAAGTATGTGCATACCCTTCCTCCTTTATTGTAGGCCGTTCAGGCACTGAGCCAGAATGCCAATGCCGCGGCTGATGGTATCTTCGTCAGCGTTTGAGAAATTCAGCCGCAGTGTGTTGGTATGTCCGCCTTCGGCGTAGAAGTGCTCGCCGGGCACAAAGGCAACGCCCTGTTGCAGGGCATGGTGGAACAGCGGCTCTGCCTTCAGCCCGGGGGCTAACTCAGCAAACACAAACAGCCCGCCCTGTGGTCTGGTGTAGTGACTGATGCCGCCCACGCCGGCAAGGGCATCCAGCATCGCGTCCCGCCTGCTGCCATAGCGCTGACACAGGCTATGCACATGGGGCGCCAGCAGACCTTGTTGAAGGAAGGCTGCAACCAGCGCCTGGTTCAGGTTGGCGGTGTGCACATCGCTGCATTGCTTGCAGACGCCGCATCGCTCCAGCAAGGCCGGAGGCCCCGCCATAAACCCTACCCGCAGTCCGGGAGAGATGATCTTGGAAAAGCTGCCCAGCAGCACGACCCATCCCTCTGTGTCAAATGTCTTGATGGTGGGCAGGGGGCTGCCGTCATAACGAAGCTGATGATAAGGGTCATCCTCCGCCACCACCACGCCATAGCGGGCCGCCAGATGCGCTACATGCTGCCGACGGCCCAGGCTGAGGGTGTGCCCGGTTGGATTCTGGAAAGTTGGAATGGTATAGAGCAGTTTGGGCTTGTGCTGTTGCATCAGCCGTTCCAGCGCCTCCATGTCCATGCCATCTTCATCACAGGGTACAGGCACCACCTTGGTTTGGAACAGGTGCATGGCCTGCAGTGCGCCAAGGAACACAGGGCTTTCAGTCAACACTACATCACCCGGATTCGTCAGCACCTTCAGCAATAAATCCAGTCCCTGCATGGAGCCGGTGGTAATCAACAGGTTCTCCCTTGAGACTTGGGCGCCCAGGGCATCCGCAATGTAGCCGGGCAGCAAATCCAGCAACGGTGCGTACCCCTCGGTTTGCCCGTATTGCAGCAGTACCTTACCCTGGTCCTTCAGCAACTGCTGTGCCAGGGAGGCCATCTGCTGATCCGGCAGGGCAAAGCTGCCCGGATTCCCTCCTGCAAAGGAAATGACATCCGGGCGCGCGCTGTGTTTGAACAGTGCACGGATGGCACTGCCTGCAACACCCTGGATACGATGGGATAATTGTACGCTGGGTTGATCCATGGACATTGCTCCTTTCAGTACTAACGAAAGGCCGCCCGCCCCATGCTCAGGGGAAGGCGGCCATTGCCGCGGTACCACTTCCGTTCAGCAGGGGATCCCTGCCCTCAAACGCTATATCCGGCGGACCGGCAGCAGCCTACTGTTAGTTCGGTGCTGTGCTCCAGAGGGTATTCACGTGGCACTCCTGCCTTTTTTCACCACACAAAGGCTCTCTGCAAGGGAGTGGCACACGCTACTGGTCTCTCTCAACGCATGTGCATTATAGAGGGTTGTCAAAGGGAATGTCAACAGCGGGCATGATTGTAAAATATTAAAACATTATTACGAATGTTGTGCAATTTCCTTTCAAGTGTGTTATAATACGACCAAATCAGGTGTCAAGTGGGAGGCATGCATCACATGCAGTCGAGGATGGAGCTGGATCAGCGCGCAAATCACGCCGCAGCCGGGGCACACAAGGCCCTCAGCCGTGCCGAACGTGCCGTGTGCGATTGGGCTGTCGTGGATGATCATCAGGCTGTGCTTGAGATCGGCTGCGAACAGGGACAACTGCTTCGTCATCTGGATGCGCGCTATCACCTGCGCACCTGCGGACTTTGTTTTGACAGGAACCATACCGTCCAGACCCGGGAAGCGTTGCCCGAGGCGGAGATCATGTTCTCTGCCGGCGGAGATATTCCCTGGCAGGACGCCAGCTTCCACAGCGTGCTGGCTGCCCGGGGATGGCCCGACCATCTGTCAACTGCCGACATGCTTTCCGAAATTCACCGGGTGCTGCGCCCCGGTGGACAACTGGTGATGGCCCTGCCCCAGCATGGGGGCGGCCTGCGGGGGGTGGTGGGGTTGCTGGGTGTATCGGCGGGTGATGAACAGCGTGCCCGGCTGCTGGCGGCGCTTGAATCCGGGGGCTTTGAAGATGTATCCTACCGCCGTTCACGCCTTGGGTTTGTGAGCGTGCTGGCCAGGAAGACCGCATGAAGCGCGGTCTTTCTTTATTCCTGTGCCTTGTGCTAACGGGTAGCTTGTTCGTTTTTTCTGCGGCTGTTGGTGCGGAACATGCCACGGTGCGCATACTGCTGAG
Source organism: Clostridiales bacterium (assembly GCA_012513735.1). GTDB lineage: Bacteria > Bacillota > Clostridia > Christensenellales > Aristaeellaceae > UBA1038. The sequence continues at coordinate 5,834 of JAAZBR010000359.1, forward strand.
CCTCGCAGACTCCCAGCGCATCGAGATCGGGGTCTATGGGGCGTATCTTTGCAATGATTCCTTTTCCTTCCAGCGGGGAGAGAAGCTGGCTGTCACCCTGCAGGGGAGCGGTATCGTACTGTCCTCCGGTGGCATGGTCTACCGTGCCGGCAACGCCTTGCGGTTGGAACGGCACACAGCAGCCGAAGGGTTGGAGAACGGACTGCGCCTGAATGAAAGCCTCAATCTTGTGGAGGGTGATCTGTACATTACGGCACATGAGGGCCAGCTTCGCGCGGTGACCCATCTCTCTGTAGAGAACTACTTAAAGGGCGTTGTGCCCTATGAGATGGCCAACAGTTTCCCCCTGGAGGTGCTGAAGGCTCAGGCAGTCGCTGCCCGCACCTATACGTTGCGCAGTCTGCGACCTGACAGGGATTTCGATATGACGGACACCCCCAACGACCAGGTGTACCGTGGCTATCATGATGAGCATACCCAAGCGCTGCAGGCCATCCGGGAAACGGAAGGGCTTTGCCTCAGCTTTCAGGGCAAACTTGCGCAGTGCTACTACACGGCCAGCAACGGCGGCCAAACGGAATCTGCTCTGCACGCCTGGCAGAGGGAAAGCATTCCCTACCTGACGGTGAAGGATGACCCCTATGATGCCGAGAATCCGGAAAGCATCCGCAGGACTTACCGGTTGCCCAGGCTGATTCCCGATGAGAATACTCTGAATGCCGGGCTGCTGACGCTGATCAAGACAGCGGTTGGGCAGCAGATTGCCAAGCAGGGATATGATAGCGACCCTGCCTGGCTTCGCTTGAGGGGCATTGCTGCGGCAGAGGTACACACCCCCAGGTATACTGATCCATCCCGGTTGATGACCAGGCTGCGCCTTCAAGTATCTGTCAGCGCCCGAAGGCTCCAGCCAGCCGATACGGAGGCTAACCTGTTTGTTACCCCTGATCCCCAGGCGCCCGCATCATCACAGTCCGCAGCCCAATGGGGCAACATGATGCCCCTGGAGGGGCTTGTTACCATTGATCTGCCCCTCTACCCTGAGATAGAGCAAATGCTGGCGCTTTCCATCAACCCCAAGCAGAATGAGGTTGTCAGCGTGCAGCAGAGCCAGGATGCCTTCTTGCTGACCTTTGCCCGCTATGGACATGGCGTTGGCCTAAGCCAGCGCGGCGCAGAGTGGATGGCCGAACAGTATGGGATGACCTGCCAGGATATCCTG
>JAAZBR010000360.1 GCA_012513735.1 Clostridiales bacterium
CCTGCAAAATGGCTGTGCCCTGGGGGAACTGGTGGGCATCAAGATTGAGAACATGTTGCAGCAGCGGCGTGACAATCAAAAGCAGAAGGAAGAAGAGAGCAAGAACGCTGCGCCCAAGGACTATGGTCTGGTCAGCGTGTCGCTGGGCGAAGGCTTCTCCCGCATCTTCAAAGATCTGGGCGTTGATGTGATCGTGGACGGCGGGCAGACCATGAACCCCAGTATCGATGATCTGCAGCGCGCAGTGGACAGCATCAACGCCAATACCGTCTTTGTGCTGCCCAACAACGGCAATATTGTGCTGGCCGCCCGTCAGGTGGCGGAGCTGTCGGACAAGCATGTGGTGGTGCTGCCCACCAAAAATGTTGCGATGGGCATTGCGGCCATCATTGCCTTCCAGCCGGAAAGCTCCGCGGAGGAAAACGAGGCCCGCATGAATGATGCGGCCGAGCGGGTGCGCACCGGCACCATTACCTATGCTGTGCGGGATTCCCGGATGGACGGCATGGACATCAAGGAAGGCAGCATCATTGGCCTCAACAACGGCCAGGTGACCACCAATGGCGGATCTCTGGAGGGGGCGGCGCTGGAGTTGATGCACCAGATCGTCACCGAGGAGGACGGCCTGATCACGGTATACTACGGCCAGGAGGTCAAGCAGGAGGAAGCGGAGGCCCTGGGCAAGCAGATTGCTGCCAACTATCCCTTCTGTGATGTAGAGGTGCAAAACGGCGGACAGCCGCTGTATTACTATCTTCTGTCGGTGGAATGATACAGAATCAACCATTGTAGGCTGCCGAACATGCGGCAGCCTTTTTATTAATGACAAGGAGCATCCTGTGGAGCTGAAGGACCTGAAGGGCCTGGGGGCCAAGCGCATGGCGGAGCTTACGCTGCAGGGGATCCATACCCTGCAGGATTTGCTGTGGCAACTGCCCTCATCCTATCAGGACAGCACCCACCCCGTGGCGGTGGCAGACCTCCGGCCCGGTATGACAGCTTGCGTAGAGTTGCAGGTGATAACGGCGCCCAAGATCCAGTACGCCCGAGGACTGTCCATTGTGCGTGCCAATGCCTGCGATGCCAGCGGTTCATTGGTGCTGATCTGGTTCAATCAGCCATGGATGCGGCAACTGCTGAAGCCACAGCAGAAGTACCTGTTGTATGGCAGGCTCTCCTTATACCAGAACAAGCTAACCCTGCAGAATGCCCGGTTGCTGGATCAACGGGGCATCATTCCGCGCTACAAGGCCCTGGGTAGCATCCCCGGCAAAACGCTGGCTGGATTTATCGAGCAGGCCCTGCCGGATGTAGAGCTACTGTTTGAGGAACCTTTGTCCGCCGCCCTGCGCCAGCGCTGGGATCTGTGTTCTCTGGCCGATGCCCTGCGCCAGGCCCACCGTCCTACGGATGGGGTATCCCTGGCTATGGCCAAGCGGCGCATTGGATTTGACAACCTGCTGCTTTACCAACTGGCCCTGCGGGGGCTGCAGGGAGAGGCACAGCAGGGCATTGTGATGGAGGCAGACCCGGAGATGACGGACCTGTTCTGGGCCCATGCTGGGTTCGCGCCCACCGGAGCCCAAGCTCGGGTGTTGGCTGAGCTGTTCTCCGACATGCAATCCGGCAGATCCATGAACCGTCTGGTGCAGGGAGATGTGGGCGGCGGCAAGACCGCTCTGGCCTTTGCCTGTGCGCTGGCAGCGGCCCGAAGCGGATGGCAAAGCGCGCTGATGGCACCCACCGAGATCCTGGCCCGACAGCACTACCAGAGTGCGCAGCAGATGTTGGAGCCTTTGGGGGTGCGTTGCGGGTTGTTGTTGGGTGGGATGAAGGCAGCGGAGCGCCGAGAAGCGCTGCAGTATATTGCAGAGGGAAACTGGCAGTTGGTCATCGGTACCCAGGCGCTTTTCGGCAATGGCGTCAGCTATCACCGCCTGGGCATGGTCATCACCGATGAACAGCACCGTTTTGGTGTGCGTCAGCGGCAGAAACTGCACAACAAAGGAGAGGAGCAGCCTCCTCATGTGCTGGTGATGTCGGCTACCCCCATTCCCCGCACACTGGCGTTAATTCTCTATGGCGATCTGGACATCTCCATTGTTGATGAGCTGCCGCCCGGGCGCATGTCTGTAAAAACCCGTATTGTTCCGGAGGGAAAACGGAAGGGAATGTACGGCTTTATTCGCGATAAGGTTGCCCAAGGCGAGCAGGCCTACCTGGTGTGCCCCCTGGCGGAGGAGAGCGAGCGGGTGGAGGCCGTTGACGCCCAGGCGATGTATAAAAAGCTCAGCCAGGGCTCCCTGCGGGGCCTACGGTTGGGGCTGACCTGGGGCAGTCAGCCCGCAGAAGAGAAGGAAAAAACCATCTCCTCCTTTGCCGCGGGACACATTGATGTGTTGGTGGCCACCACGGTGATTGAAGTGGGCGTCAATGTGCCCAATGCCACGGTGATGGTGATTGAGAACGCGGAGCGCTTTGGCCTGTCCCAGTTGCACCAGCTGCGGGGACGGGTGGGGCGCGGCACCGGCGAAAGCTGGTGCTTCCTGATGGGCGAACCCAATGAACGCCTGGATGCGCTGTGTGCCACCAATGATGGCTTTGTGATTGCGCAGAAGGATCTGGAGCTGCGCGGCCCGGGCGACTTCCTGGGCACCCGCCAGCACGGCCATACACTGCCCGATGCCTATGGCATCGGTGACCTACAACTGATTGAGCAATCCCGCGCCGCCGTTCATCAGCTGACCCATGAAGAGGCATTGGAGGATGATCTGCACCGTCTGGTATCCCTGGCCCGGCAGCGCTATGCTCCCATGATGAATGAAATCGCCCCCAATTAACAAAAGAGAACAAAAGATTATCTTTGATCATAATATCATGGCTTACGCATGAACACCCTTGGCATTCATTATCCTTCGTTTTTTAGACCTTAAAAGTTTCATGCGTAAGCCGTGTGGTGATCGGGCTTTTGCTTGCGGGCGTTTGGCGGGGCATGTATAATGAAAAACGGCCTGTGGCCAAAGGAGAAGTAAATGTTTAATGCGTTAAAGAAAATGTTTGGGATGGGGGCGGATGCGCAGCTCAAGCCCCTCAAAAAGATAGCGGATGCCATTGAAGTGCTGGAGCCGCAGCTTTCAAAGTTAACCGATGCGCAGCTGGCCGCCAAAACCCCTGAGTTCAAGCAGCGGCTTTCTCAGGGCGAAACGTTGGACGATCTGCTGCCGGAGGCCTTTGCCACGGTCCGGGAGGCGGCCCAGCGCACTTTGGGCATGCGCCCCTTCTATGTGCAGCTGATTGGTGGCATCGTGCTCCACCAGGGCCGCATTGCCGAAATGAAAACCGGTGAAGGCAAGACGCTGACCGCCTGTCTGCCCGCCTACCTGAATGCGTTGAGCGGCAAGGGTGTGCACATTGTCACTGTTAACGACTACTTGGCCCAGTTTCAGGGTGAGGACATGGGCAAGCTGTTCCGCTTTCTGGGGATGAGTGTGGGCGTTATCGTGCATGACCTCACCACCGATCAGCGGCGCATAGCCTACGACTGCGACATCACCTACGGTACCAACAACGAAATGGGCTTTGACTACCTGCGGGACAAAATGGTGATCTACCGCAAGGACATGGTGCAGCGCGGGCATCACTATGCGATTGTGGACGAGGTGGACTCCATTTTGATCGACGAAGCGCGTACGCCGCTGATCATCTCCGGCCAGGGGGACAAGCCCACCGACATGTACGAAAAGGCCGACCGGTTTGTGGCCCGCCTGAAAAATGAAGAGGATTACACCGTTGAGGAAAAGGAGCGTGCCGTCATCTTCACCGAGGCGGGAACCGCCAAAGCAGAGAAGGCCTTTGGCATCGAAAACCTGTCGGACCCTGAAAACAACGACCTGAACCATTACCTGATCCAGGCGCTGAAGGCCAATACGCTGTTCCGCAAGGATATCGACTATGTGGTGCAAAACGGCGAGGTGGTTATTGTGGATGAGTTCACGGGCCGTCTGATGGTGGGCAGGCGTTATTCCGACGGCCTGCACCAGGCCATTGAGGCCAAGGAGCGGGTGAAGGTGGAACGGGAATCCAAGACCCTGGCCACCATCACTTTCCAGAACTACTTCCGCATGTACA